>CAUZKS010000059.1:0-9749 GCA_963580625.1 Dehalococcoidia bacterium
TCGTCTGGTCGTTGGAGAGGACAACAACGCCGTGGCGTGACTTGTTGTCGTCCTGCTCTTCGTGCACCAGATCCGGATCGCCTGAGATATCGATGAGCCCGCGAACGATGTCCGCCGGCTGGATCGCGCCGCTGCCAAGAGCTTCAGCCAGCTCATCAGCTGACTCGAATCGAAGAGTCGCTGCGATCTCCTCTTCGGGAGTGGACGACCGCAACTGGGTCACCTGTCTCCGCAGCAATTCACGCCCACGCTGAACATTCTCCTCACGCCGTTGCCGCTTGAACCATGTGCGTACTTTTTCTCGCGCACTTGCCGTGACAATGAAGCCGAGATCGGTGTTCAGCCAGTCCATCATGGGCCCACGTTCACTGCGGGACTTGCGGATTTCCACGGTGTCGCCGTTCTCAAGCGCCGTGTTGAGGGGCACTATTTGCCCGTTCACCGAGGCTGCGACCGCGTGGTGGCCGAGGTCCGTGTGTACACGGTATGCGAAGTCCAGCGGGGTCGATCCGCCCGGCAACTCTTTGATCTCGCCCGTCGGTGTGTAGACGTACACCTGGTCCCGGAGAATGTCGGTCCGCACGGTGTCCAGGTACTCGCTGTCGCCCTCCAGCTCTTTCTGCCAGTCAAGTAGCTGTCGAAGCCATGACATCCGTTGTTCAAAGTTGTCGTCGGAGTCGCTATCGCCCTCTTCTTTGTATGCCCAGTGAGACGCCACACCGTTTTCGGCGAGGTCATGCATACGTCGGGTACGGATCTGCACCTCAACGGGCGCGTTTTCTTCGCACATGACCGAAGTGTGGATCGACTGGTACAGGTTTTCTTTTGGGCTGGCGATGTAGTCGTCAAAGTTACCCGGGACGGGTCGCCACAGTTTGTGAACGATCCACAAGACGCGATAACACTCTTCCTCTGAGGACACGAGTACTCGAAGGGCCGTGAGGTCCTGGATGTCGTTGAACTGGCGGCCTTGCTCTGCGTAGCGGTGCATCTTTTGATAAATGCTGTAGAGATGCTTCGGGCGGCCGTGGACTTCGGCCGAGATATTGTGCTCATCCAGCTCGTCCTGAAGAATCATCATGACGCGCTCTGTGTAGTCCTCCCGCTCGGCCCGCTTCCGTTTGATCAGCCTGTAAACGGATCGGTACTGCCGGGGCTGCAGGTGCCGGAACGCTTCGTCCTCTAGTCGCCATTTGAGGTCCCACGCGCCGAGTCGATGCGCCAGAGGGGCGTAGATTTCAAGCGTTTCTCTTGCGATGGCGATACGCCGATCGTGCGTATGTGCGTCCAGTGTTCGCATGTTGTGCAGGCGGTCTGCCAGCTTGATGAGGACGACCCGGACATCTTCCGCCATGGCCACGAGCATCTTGCGCATGCTCGCCGCCTGTCGTGCGGTTCGTTCGTCTTGTGGGATGTCGCGATCGAGCGCGAAGTTTGGTGTGTTGATCCGATCGCCCCTTGTGAGGACATCGATCGAGTTCATTTTTGTCACGCCGTCGACCAACTTTGCGACCTCGTCGCCAAAGTGAGCTTCGATCTGTTCCCGGGTGATTTCGCAATCTTCGATCACGTCATGCAACAGGGCAGCGGCCAGTGTTGTAGCGTCCATGCGACGTTCCGCAAGGAACTCCGCCGTCGCTATCGGATGTTCGACATAGGGTTCGCCGGACAGGCGTGACTGCCCCGCATGGGCGTTCGTCGCGAATTCGAGTGCGCTCCGCACAAACTCCGCGCGATCATCCGCGAGATAAGAGTCGATCTTTGTCAGGAGCGTTGTGGCTGGCATATGTGTCTCAGTGACCACGGGGTGGGTGTCCAGAGGAACGGTACCACTCGGATCACCCATTGTGGATTGTCTGATTTTACGATGTCGGGAAGTTCACTCCAAGTGGGCGTTACTACGGCGAAGTCCCGGTCTATGGCCTGGACACGTGGGCCAACACACGTGCGAGTTCGTCGCGGTCGAACATCGGAAGCACTTTATCGACGCCTCCAGTGCGGAGAATTAAGCCGTCTTCAGGCGGTCTGATCTCGCCGATATCTACCGCCGGGATTCCAGCTTCATTCACGGCATCGATCACATCCGACGTTCTTTCGGGTCCGGCCGTTATCAGCAGCGCCCCCGATGAGATCAGTCCCCACGGATCCACGCGCAGCGTCGCACATAGTTCTGCGGTCTCTTGCAAGACGGGGACGGCGTCCTTGTTGATTGCGACGCCGGTCCCTGAAGCTGTTGCGACTTCGGCTAGCGCCGTTGCGAGCCCGCCTTCTGTGGGATCGTGCATGGAGGTGACGCCTCCTGTGGCATGTGCCGCCCTCGCCTCAGGAACCACGCTGATCCCAGGCTCGTACAGGTAGTTTGCGGCCCGGTCAATCACATCCGCGGATACTCCGGCGCTTATAAGCTGTGTGTGCATCTCGCGCGCTAGCAGCGACGTTCCTTCGATAGCTATTCCCTTTGTCAGGATCACCCGGTCGCCCGGGCGTGCGTCCGCTGTCATCACCTCGTCGCCCTTAGTCACCTCGCCCAGCATCGTTCCGGAGATGATCGGCCGGGGCAGATCGAGTGTCATTTCCGAATGGCCGCCGATCATGGTGACGCCGAGCGCGTCGCACGCTTCTGAAAGTTGATCAAATACGCGTTCCACCTGGTCCGGTGTGGTGCCTACAGGGAAGAGCGCGGTGGCCAGGAACCACTTCGGTACAGCGCCGCAACATGCGATGTCGTTAGCGTTCACTTGGACCGTGTACCAGCCGATCAGGTCGGTTGCGAAGGTCACGGGATCGGTCTTGGCCACGAGTAGGGTGGCGCCAAAATCCACGAACGCGGCGTCTTCACCAACGCCGGGCCCAACGATGACCCGGGGGTCGTCACGATGGATTTTCGCCAGCAGGCGTGACAGCAACTCGCCGGGTAACTTGCCGGCGGGCAGGCCTTGGTCAGGTGGGTTGGGGGTCTTTGAACTCAGGGTTCATTTCCTCTGGGTACGTATTGATTAACCAGTAGTTCCCGGTGGTCCTCGGGAATTTGTGGACGTTTACGTATGCGATTGTACGGCCCGCCCAAGCCCAACCTTCGACTGATGCCGTTCCCGTTCTACAATGCCGTCGGCCACCACCATTAGCAGCCAGAAAGTTCTAAACATGCCCGAGATGACCGGCGCCGAGGCCCTTCGACGATCGCTTGAAGCGGAAGGCGTGGACACGGTGTTCGCACTCCCCGGCGTCCAGATCATGGCGGCGTTCGACGCCCTTCATGACAGTAAGGCTATTCGACTGGTCAGTACACGGCACGAGCAGACGACCGCATATATGGCGGACGGGTATGCCAGGGTCGCACGCAAGCCCGGCGTGGCTCTCGTTGTGCCCGGACCCGGCGCCCTGAACGCTTCGGCAGCTGTTGGCACGGCGTACGCAGCCTCCTCGCCCGTGTTGCTCATATCCGGTCAGATACCTAGCGCCTCACTTGGCAAGGGCGAAGGGCAATTGCACGAGGTCGAGGAACAGCTCGATATATTCAAACCGATCGTGAAGTGGAACACCCGGGTGTTATCAGTCTCAGAGATTCCCGGCGCTATTCACGATGCGTTCAAACAGATGACTACAGGCCGTCCGGGTCCGGTCGAGTTGGAGATTCCGCCGGACATTCTCGCAGCCACCGGTGACGTAGAAATACTGGAAGCCGAGCGGTACCCGGTCAAGCAACCGGCTGAAGACCTCATAGCTCGAGCCGCAGAAGCACTTGCCGGCGCGGACCGGCCCGCAATCGTGATCGGTGGCGGAACATTGCGCGCTGGGGCCGGTCAAGAAGTGGTTGCGCTCGCTGAGTTGCTGGACGCCCCGATCGTGGGTACGCCACAGGCGAAAGGAGTCGTTCCGGCTGGCCATCCACAGTACGTGGGCGAACAGTTCGCACAGGTCGGCATCAACGGGGAGTTGCTCGAAGATTCTGACGTGATCCTTCTAGTTGGAACACGATTTTTGTTGTTCGGATTTGAGGCGAAGGCCGGACAGACGATCATCAAAATCGATGTAGATCAACGGGAGTTGGAAAAGGACCACGGCACAACAATTGCCATAGATGCAGACGCCAAGTCCGGACTGGCGGCGATCGGCGCTGCGCTGTGTGCGCGAGGCGTGGACGGCGTGTCGGCCGGGCAAGGCGATCGGGCGCTCACATATCGCAAAAAACTACACAAGTTCTTGAAAGACAAGGCTCCGAGCCAGATCGCCTGGGTAAAGGCCGTCAGGGAAGCGACCGATGACGATGCGGTCATTATCTCTGGCATGACCAACATCGGCTACTGGAGCCTCATCGCATACGACGTGCGAGAAGGCGGCGAGATGATCACCCCCGGCTACTTCGGGAACCTCGGGTTTAGCTTTCCGACTGCGCTGGGCGCCAAGATAGCGGCCGGCGACCGTGCGGTGGTCGCTCTCTGCGGTGATGGCGGGTTTATGTACAGCCCGCAGGAGCTGGCGACGGCGAAACAACACGGCATCAATCTTGTTGTGGTGGTGTTCGACAATGGCGCGTTCGGAGCGTCACGGTGGGACCAGGAGCATCGCTACGGCGACCGCGAGATCGGTACCGAGTTCTTCAACCCGGACTGGGACACACTTGCTGCCGCGTTTGGCATTCGGTCGCAGGGCGTGGACACCCCGGACGATTTGAAGACAGCGTTGCGGGAAGCCGTGGCGTTGGACGAGCCGTCATTGATCCACGTAACCCTTCCGGTCATGGCGCCGCCCTTCCAGCTCGTCTGATCGCGATAAAGCAGTACCTGTCCCGCTGGTCAACGCGCGGCCCGAGTTCTACATGTCTCGTCGGAGGCACAGGCCAAACACATCCTCTACGCCGCTATGATGTGCCACTGAAATATGTATACACGAACAAATATATTCGTCTGTACGAATACCGAGTAATGTAGCTTTGTAATACACGACCTATGAGAACTTCATAGGGATTGGTTATTGCGTGATATCCACAGTTGACTTCGCACGCACGAAGATTCAATATCGTGTACACACTGGCTGATGGTCGTGCGGACTAACGCGTGACATTTGACTTACCGATGGGTTCAAACGAGGTGCTGAACTCGATCCAATCGGGCCGAGTGACATCTCTGATATCGAGATGTTAGTCGCCCGAAATGAAAGGCTCCCGAGCGAGGAATGACGACCGAAATATCAAATTGTCTGGCGCGACGCACGATTCTGATGGCGTTGGGCCTGGCGTCAGTTCTGATCCTAGCAATTGCCTGTTCTTCTGACGATAGTAGCGACTCTTCAGAGAACTCAGGCCCGTCCGACGAGGGCGAAGAATTGATTATTTACTCCGGTCGAAGCGAGTCGCTGGTTGCCCCTTTGATCGAGAAATTTGAAGCGGCTACCGGTATCGATGCAAAGTTGAACTACGCCGGAACCGGCGCACTGGCCGCAACGCTTCTGGAAGAAGGAGATCGATCCCCCGCAGATGTGTTTTTCGCACAGGACCCGGGCGGATTGGGTTCGATCATCGAACTCGTGAAACCACTCTCGGACGACGTGGTCGGCCGCGTGCCTGACTGGGCGCGATCGCCGGATAACCTGTGGGTTGGTATTTCGGGCCGGGCTCGAACGGTTGTCTACAACACGGACGCCCTTTCGCCCGAGGATCTTCCGGAGACGATGGAGGGATTCATGGATCCGGCATGGAAGGGTCGCATCGGATGGGCGCCGACCAACGGCTCTTTCCAGGCGATGGTTACAGGCATGCGACTCATCTGGGGTGAAGAAAGAACCCGAGAATGGCTGGAAGGGATCGTGGCAAACGAACCGAAGGTCTACGCCAAAAACACGCCGACAGTTGCCGCCACCGGCTTCGGAGAGGTCGAAGTCGGATTCGTGAACCACTACTACCTGCATCGCTTCATCGCCGAAGAAGGCGATGGCTTTGCCGCAAGGAACTACTTCCTGCCGGGTGGCGGTCCGGGATCGGCTGTTCTGGTTACCGGCGCTGCGATTTTGAAGACGGCCGACAACGACAGCGAGGCCGAACGGTTTTTGGAATATCTGCTAAGCGCAGATGCTCAACGCTACTTTGCAGAGGAGACGTACGAGTACCCCCTAGTCGATGGCGTTAAGCGCGCGGATCTGTTGCCCGAGCTCGCCAGTCTGAACACGCCGGATATCGACGTCTCTGACCTCGGCGACCTCGCCACCACGCAGAACCTTCTACGTGAGGTCGGCGCTTTGCCATGAACGGGACGCGGGTGACCGGCGAGCAGACTCCTGTTGGGTCCGGGTCAATTAGGAAGCTTCGTAAGCTGACGCCGCCCTGGCTGAGGCGTGAACCGCTATCGTTGTGGTTGGCCGCAATAACTGTCGCGGGGGCCGCGGCATTGCCCGTTTTGTACCTGGTTGTCCGGGCAGCAGAGTCCGGCGAATCGGCAGTAGATTCGATATTCGACTTCGACACTGTTGCCATCCTCTGGCGATCCATCCAACTGATCGTGTTGGTGACGCTGGGTTCGGTCTTGATTGGGGTTCCGCTAGGCTGGCTCACCGTTCGTACGGATCTGCCGTACAGACGCGCTTGGGCCGTGGCATCAGTCCTGCCTCTTGCGATTCCCAGCTACGTTGGCGCGCTGGCCTTCATATCTGCATTCGGACCGAAAGGACTGCTCCAGGGCTGGCTTGAAGGACCATTTGGCGTTGAACGTCTGCCCGATCTCTATGGACTAACGGGCGCGTCGGTGGTCTTGATTCTCCTCAGTTATCCATACGTGTTCCTGACCGTGAGGGCGACCTTATGGCGACTTGAGCCGGAGATGGAAGAAGCGTCGTGGTCGCTGGGTCGGTCTCCATGGCAAACCTTCAGGCGGGTCACGTTGCCCTTGCTCTACCCGGCCATCGGCGCCGGTGCTCTTCTTGTTGCGCTTTACACGTTGAGCGACTTCGGCGCCGTGGCACTGCTTCAGTACGACACTTTTACCCGGGTGATCTTTAACGAGTACAACAGCGCATTTAATCGCGCGGCCGCGGCCGCGTTGTCCCTCGTGCTGCTCGCTGTTGCCGTGAGTTTGATCCTGATCGAGGCGTCAGCTCGTCGGCGAGCTCGCTACTACTCGGGTGCCAACGCCGCCCGCCGTCGCCGTCGAATCGTCCGGTTGGGCCACTGGCGTTTGCCTGCATTCCTATTCTCCAGTCTTGTCACGTTGCTGGCTCTCGGGATACCCGTGTTCGTGCTGGTCTACTGGCTGACCCGGGGCGTCAATGCCGGCGAGTCCGGGTTGTTTGATTGGCGCGCGGTCTACACATCTGTTCAGTATTCGGTAGCTGCGGCAGTTGCCACGGTGATCGCTGCCATCCCAATATCCGTACTCTCCGTTCGTCGTCCAGGATTGCTTTCGACCGGATTGGAACGGTTCTCATACGTTGGTTTCGCGATGCCCGGAATAGCTGTCGGACTTGGTCTTGTCTTCTTCGGCATCAGGTACGCCACGGGTATCTATCAGACCGTGTATCTGCTCGTGTTCGCATATGTCGTGTTGTTCCTGCCGGTGGCTGTCGGCCTCATTCGTTCTTCCCTGCTCCAGGTCAATCCACGGATGGAGGAGGCGGCGATGAGCCTGGGACGGTCCCGGATCAACGCCTTCCTGACCGTCACGGTTCCTGTGATTCGGCCCGGTCTGGCCGCGGCAGCCATCATGGTTTTCCTGCTCACAATGAAAGAGCTACCTGCCACATTGATCCTCGGGCCTATAGAATCTCGCACGCTCGCAACGTCGATCTGGACGGCGGCTGAAGAGGCGTTCTTTGCCCGGGCAGCCGCTCCATCTCTCCTACTCGTTATCGCTTCAGCGGCGCCGATGACATTCCTGGTTCTACGCGAAAGGTCACGTAATTGATCGGGCTGCCCAGAATATCCGGGCTTACCGGGATCAGGCGTAAGCGCAGTGAAAGCGTAAACACCGATATCGCCCTGCGCTGCACAGGCGTGAGCAAGTCATTCGATGGAACGCTTGCCGTTGATGATTTCGATATCGAGGTCAAACGCGGTCAGATCCTGGCGCTTGTGGGGCCAAGCGGTTGTGGCAAGACCACGTTATTGCGGATGATTGCCGGGTTGGAATCGCTCGATACGGGTCGGATCGAGATCGGCGGGGAGGTTGTCGCCTCCAGCGGTCGACACATCGGGCCTGATAAACGCAGTGTCGGCATCGTGTTCCAGGACTATGCGCTCTTCCCGCACATGACGGTCGAGGCAAATGTCGGGTACGGTCTTGAACGAAAGGGTAAAAGCGAGCGGGTGGAAGAGGTTCTGGGGCTTGTGGGGCTTGAGGGTCTGGGAAAGCGATTGCCGAGCGAACTGTCGGGTGGACAGCAGCAGCGAGTAGCGCTGGCGCGCACGTTGGCCTCAAAGCCGGATGTGCTGTTGCTGGACGAACCGTTTTCCAACCTAGACGCTGGTCTGAGGGAGCGTGTCCGATCGGAGATTCGGGAGATACTGAAGGCGGCAGGAACTACAACGGTCTTCGTGACTCACGATCAGCAAGAGGCGCTTTTCATGGGCGATCTCGTTGGTGTGCAGGTCGGTGGTCGTATCGAGCAGGTGGACATACCGGAGCGTGTATTTCATAGTCCCGCCACCAATTTTGTCGCTCGTTTTATGGGCGTGGCGGACTTCCTGCCAGTCGACCCTCTCGGAAATCGGCTCGTCACCGAGGCCGGTCCTGCTCGGGCAGCCCCGGGTTTCGAGCCGCCTGAGTCGGCTCCTCTGGAGGTGATGGCGAGGCCGGCCGATTTTGTCCTTGCGCCGTCTGCGGAGGGGCAGGGCGTCGTGATAAGCCGAGTCTTCCAAGGCTGGGCGTACACGTACGAGGTGGAGCTGAATTCCGGCCTTCGCATTCACTGCCAGATGCCTCATCTGCTCACCATCGAGGTAGGGCAGCGTGTGCTCGTAAATCTGCGGCGTGACCACCCCCAGATGTTTTTCTCGGAGGGGCACGCAGTCCCAGAAGTCCCCCGCTACGGCCACCAGCCTTAGGCTGGACATTATCGGCTGCTGCCGGGGGCAGTTTGGCGGACGTGGTTTGGGCAGGATCGAGTTCGCTCGGACCTAATCGACTGCGCCCCTGTGGGGATTATTTTTGGGACCTGACGGTTTCTGTTGCCGTTATATCGGCGTGGTGTGCGGCTAAGCGGAATCTCGCTTTGACCCGTGACGGCTTTTCCAGCGTCAGCATCATCGGCCCACTCGCTATCAGTACAACCAACAGAATTAGGAACGGTGTCCGGTAGGTACCGGTGACGTCAAACATGACTCCGACAAACACGGGCCCAAACGCGCCAAGCACTGCGTTAACCGTGCTCATGATTCCGAGCATAGATCCGTAAGTCTGGCGACCGAAATAATCGCCGATCATGGCCATTCTGACAGGGATGCTCGCGCCAAACCCGGCTCCGAAGAAAAGGGCGTAAAACACCAATCCCCATTGTCCCAGGGATACTCCACCTATGGTGGCGTTGAGTGATATGAGGGCTAGAACCCCGATGATCTGCATATAGAACGCAATCGCCATGATGTAGCGCTTATCTACGAAGTCGCCGATAAACCCAGATCCCAACCGGCCGATAAAACTGCCAACACCGAACCCAAATACAGCGAAGGCCGCGTTAGAACGGCTAATTTCGAACGTTTGCATCGCGTCGATGTGCAAAAGAGTCGTGGAACTTACCAGGTGCCCGAGACTCGTCCCGATAGC
>CAUZKS010000060.1:0-9711 GCA_963580625.1 Dehalococcoidia bacterium
TGTCGGCACCCAACAGTCCCGACCTGAAGTACATGCAACAAGGTTACGCTGCCGTGAGAGGGAATCCATAATGATATCATTCTAGAAGGGGATCATCTTGTGTTGTCAGAGGCCAGGATTCCCGCCGCACTCCTCCGCAAACACGGCGGCAAGACAGGTGAAGAATTGAAAGCTGAAGGGAAATGAAACAACCTGCTCCACCACTTGAACGTTGCCGATGAACAACAACCCTGCGGCGTTCAATTGGTGGTCTGCGCGAGGCAGCCAGTCGTCCAGAGTCCGATCCGTCCCGGCCTCCAAACGCGCTTTCAGCTCGTAGACCCAATCCGATCTGGAACCACCGGCGGACACATCACTCATCTCCGCCACTTGGGCCGACTTGTTTTCCATCCGGCTCGTAAGCGTCTTCGACTCCCAGACGAAACTGACATTGCTCGCCCCGAACACCACGCCAAGCACCAGGCGCACCCAGTACTTCCGCATGTACGGCTATCCGAATTTCCAAATCTACAGAATCTTGGCCATCGGCGGCGGCATAATCGTGTCGCACTGCCGGTGAATCAAAGAAAATTCGCGACGATGCGGAACGACTGAGTTTCTGCTTGCGAAGGCCTCGGTTGCATGAATGCTCTTTCCCCCTCGCCCATGGAGGACAAAAAACAGCAAAGCGAATCCAACCGCGGCAACCGCGCCGCCGTCGTAGCCGTTATGGCAATTGTTCTGGTCGTCGTGACCGTGATCGTCATCCAGATGATCCAGCAAGCCCCCTTGGCCGGTCCCGGCCGACCGGGGGGACCCGGCGGGCCGCCGCAAATGCCGCCGGCCGCCGTCATCGTGGCGCCGATTCAGGCAGAGAACACCCAGAAACAGGCGATCGTCACCGGCACCCTGCGGGCCCGCTCAAAGATAGCAGTCGCCGCGCAGGAAGCGGGCGCGGTCGCCAAGGTGTTCATCGACGAAGGCGACGAGGTTCAACCGGGGACCACGTTGGCAATCCTCGACGCGCGAAGGATCAAGGCCCAGCTCGACGAGGCCAGGGCACGACTGGCCGTGGCCTCCAATCTTTTCGAACAACGCCAGGCCGAACACGTCCGCGCGGAAATCGATCTCCGGATGAAAGCCGGTCTCACCGCCTCGAAGGCGGTCTCCCAAAGCGACGTCCTCGATGCTGAAAAAATCCTCAAGGTGGCCGCCTCGCAAGTGAAGTCCGCGGCGGACGGCATCAGCGAAGCCCGGAGTCGCGTCGAATTGCTCGATGTCCAATTGAGTGATCTCACAGTGAAGGCTCCCCTGGCCGGGGTGGTCGTGAGTCGCAACGTGGAACCTGGCGAATGGGTCGCCGCCGGAGCTTCGGTGGCCACCATCGTCACCATGGATCCGATGGAAGCATGGCTGAGCGTTCCCGCCCGTCACCTGGATGCCGCCGGCAACGAACTCGCGGGATTCAAGGTCAGGCAATCCGCTACCGGTCAGACTTTCACGCCCGCCAAAGTCACGCGCCTTCCTGAAGTTAATGGTCGCAGCCAGTTGTTCACCCTCGTGGCCACCATTCCGAATCCGGACAGAAAGCTAAGCCCCGGCGAATCCGTGACCGGCATCGTCCCGATCGGGAAGCCCGCTGAACACCTGCGCGTCCCGCTGAATGCCGTCGTTCATTCGCCGTACGGCACAGTGATCTACGTGGTGCAAAAGCCGGTCACCGATGGTGCCCTGCCGACGGGTCGCCCCGTCTCCGCGCGGATCGCGTTCGCGCGAAACGGCAGTGCTTTCATCGCAGCCGACAACGCCGGATTCAGCGCCGACGATCGGGTGGTCGTGGAAGGCAACCAACGCCTGCTCCCGGGGCAGTCGTTGATGATCAAACCCCCGGACCAGCAAGGCGGACCGCCGGCCCCATGAAGATTGTCGACTATTGCATCCAGCAGCCGATCACGGTCGCCGTCGGCATCGGCCTGTCACTGTTGGCCGGTGCGATGGCGTTGACGAGCGTCCCGGTGCAGATGAAGCCGGAGGTCGATTCGGTGGTCATCTCGATTTCCACGTTTTGGGAAAGCGCGTCAGCCGAGGAGATCGAGAGCGACATCGTCGAGGAACAGGAAAAAGTTCTCAGCGACGTGGGAGGCCTCGTTTCCCTGACCAGCAACAGCAAGGCGGGCCAGGGTGTCGTGCGCCTCGAGTTTGAAACCGGCACCGACCTGGAAGCAGCCAAGGCCGAGGTGTTGCAGAAGCTCGACGAAGTCCCCGGCTATCCGAAAACGGTGCTGCAACCGATCGTGAAAGACATTGATCCGGAGTCGGTCGACTACATCGCCTGGGTCGGACTGGCCTGCACGGACACCAATTTTGACGGCACCACCCTGTTCGATTTCATGGAGCGCCGCATCAAGCCACGACTGAACCGGCTTGAAGGCGTGGCGGAGGTAGGCATCCGCGGAGGTCGCTCTTCCGAACTGCAGATCCGCGTCGATCCGGCCGCGTTGGCCGAGCGCGGCATCACCTGGGCGCAGCTTAAGGCCGCCATCGACAACGCCAACCAAAACTTCTCCGCCGGCAAACTGGTCGAGGGCAAATCGGATATCCGCATCCGCGCCACGGGTCGGTTTGAATCGGCCGAATCGGTGATGAACATGATCGTGCGCCGGGACGAAGCCGGCCCGGTCTACCTGCGTGACGTGGCGGAGGTCATCGAGACCTACAAGGAGAAGACCGACTGGGCGCGGGCCCGTGGCCATCAGATGCCGTTCTTCAACTTCCTGCTCCAGCGCGGTGGCAACCTCATCGCGACCATGGACCGAATCAAGGCCGAGATCGCCGAGATGAACGCCCCCGGCGGCGTGCTCGCACAGCACGCGCGTCAGCTCGGCATCAAGGGCGAACTCGAACTGGTCCAGGTTTACGACGCCACGACCTATGTTCGCGACGCCATCAAACTCGTCCAAAGCAACATCGTTTACGGCGGCATCCTGGCCACGCTCACCCTGCTGTTCTTCCTCAGGTCGTTGCGCACGACCGGCATCATCGCGTTGGCAATCCCCGTGTCTATGGTAGCCGCCATCGTCGTGCTCGTGGCTCTCGGCCGCTCGGTGAACATCATCTCCCTGGCCGGCATGGCCTTCGCCGTCGGCATGGTCGTCGACAACGCCATCGTCGTGATCGAAAACATCTTCCGCCACCTGGAGATGGGCAAGGACGCCCGTACCGCCGCCCACGACGGCGCCACCGAGGTGGGTGGTGCCGTGGTCGCCTCCACGATCACCACCATCGCGGTGTTCTTCCCAATTCTGATGATTCAGGAAACTGCCGGTCAGTTGTTCAAGGACATCGCCTACGCCATCATGGCCGCGGTCGCCATGAGCTTGCTCGTTTCCCTCACGGTGATCCCCACCGCGGCCGCCCGTTTTCTGCGCAGCCGGGATGCCAAGGCCGCCGATTGGGACGAGGACGAAGTCCGACCGCGCAAGGGCTGTGGACCGCTCGCCTGGATGCAGCATCTGGTGCATGTGTTGCCCCACTTCGTTGCGGACGTGGTGGCCGGCATCAACCGTAGCTGGCTACTGCGCGTGGTGGTGATCGCCGTGTTTGCCGTCGGTACAATTCTTGGCATCCGCATGCTGATGCCGCCGCTCGACTACCTGCCGATGGGCAACCGGAACATCGTGTTCGGCCTGCTGACCCCACCGCCCGGTTACAATCTCGACCAGCTCACCAAGATGGGGCAGCGCGTGGAAACCGTGATCCGCCCCGCCTGGGACGCCGCTCCCGATCAATATCAAGTCGAGAGCGTGAGCCGCGGCGATCAGCCCAAGGAGGATCGCCGCGTCAAGGTGCCCCCGTTTCCCGGCATGGAACCATCGGTCATGCCGCCCCCCATCGAGAGCTATTTCCTCGTCAGTTTCGAGGGCCGCATGTTTCACGGCGCAATCTCTACGGACAAGCGACGCGTGAAAGATCTGATTCCCCTGCTCAATCACGCCGCCGGCGGCCACAACGCGCCGGACACCATCGCCTTCGCGTTTCAAATGCCGCTCTTCCGGGTCGGCGGCAACACCGGCTCAGCCATCAAGATCGACATCAAGGGACGCGAACTCCATGCCGTGAGCGGCTCAGCCCAGGCCCTTATGTTCGCCCTGATCGGAAAATTCGGCCCCTACAGCGTCAATCCGGATCCCACCAATTTTCTCATGCCCTCCAGCGAACTGCGCCTGAAACCGAATGATAGCGCGCTGTTGAAGGTGGGATTGACCCGCACCGACGTCGGTCTCGCGGCCCAGGCCAACGGTGATGGCATCCTGTTTTTCCGCGACTACGAGCGGAACGGCGAGCTGCGGGACATGAAGCTGATCAGTAAACACTCCTTTGCCGACAACCCCATCGATGGAATTCTCAACGCCCCGCTCGCGACACCCACCGGCCACGTCATAGATCTGCGCACCGTGGCTTCGGTGGAACGGGTTCTAGGTCCGGACGAGATCCGCCACGTCGATCGCTCGCGCGCGGTGACCTTGCAGTTCACGCCGCCGCCCGGGCTACCCCTCGAGACGGCGATCGATCAGGTCAACGAAATCGTCGCCGGCCTGCGCCAACAAGGTGCGGTCGCACCCGGCATTGACGTCGGTCTTTCCGGGTCGGCCGGCAAGTTGAACGAGATCAAGACCGCGCTGCTCGGCGATGGCAGCATTGCCGGAACATTCCTGAGCTCAATGTTCCTCGCCTTCCTCGTGGTTTATCTGGTCCTAGTGGTCTTGTTCCAGAGTTGGAGTTCGCCGATTGTCATCATGCTTACCGTCCCGCTGGCCACGCTCGGAGGCTTTGCCGGTCTGGCCATCGTCCATCAATGGAGCGTCATGGATCACTACATGCCGGTCCAGAACCTCGACATGCTCAGCATCCTCGGATTCGTGTTGCTGGCGGGCGTCGTGGTCAACAACGCTATCCTCATCATCCATCAGGCCTTCAACTTCATGGCCGATCCGAAACGGCATCTGGAAACCCCGGACCAGGCCATCATCGCCTCCGTCCGCACACGCGTCCGTCCGATTCTGATGAGCTCGCTCACCTCCGTGGGCGGCATGCTCCCGTTGGTTCTCCTCCCTGGTGCCGGATCGGAACTCTACCGGGGATTGGGTGCGGTGGTGGTGGGGGGGCTGCTGATCTCCACCATCTTCACCCTCATTCTCGTTCCCGCGGTGCTGAGCATCTTCTTCGCCGCCTTCAAACCGCAGAAGTCCGCGCCGGAGGTGGGGTCATGAGAATCAGATCACGCTTTCTCCCCCTCTTGTTGTTGCCATTTGTCATCTCCGTCGGCTGCCGCACCGTCACCGAGGAAATGAGTCCTGACGCCGATGAACAAATTCCCGCGGCGGCCGGATCATTCAAACATGCGGACAGCACCCCGGACCGGCTAGACAATTCGGAATGGTGGACCCTGTTCAATGACCCCACCTTGAATCAGCTGATCGCGAGTCTGAACGCTGCCAACCCGGACGCCGACGCGGCGTTGGCCCGCATTGATCAGAGCTTTGCCGCCATGGGCATCACCCGTGGCCCCACCTACCCGACCATTCGTGGCAACCTCAGCGGAGGACGCCGGCGCGACTCGATCAACAACCTGCTCTTTCCCATCGCGACGCCGGAGTACAACCGGTTCATGCTCGGCGCGAGTGCCAGTTGGGAACTCGACCTGTGGGGCCGCGTCCGGGCATCGGTGAAACGCGACCGCCTCCGCGCCGAGGCCGAAGCCGTCAACTACCACAACGTGTTGCTCTCCCTGCAGGCGAGCCTGGCCCAACAATACTTCGCCCATTGCGCCGCCCACACGGAGTTGAACCTGCTGCAACGGTCCCACGATCTCGCCACCGAGAATCTGGAAATGCAGAAGGCACGGCTCAGGATGGGACAGGGAGTGCAGGCCGAGGTCGCCAACGCCCAACTGGAGCTGCAGAACGCCGCGACCGCCCTCGAAGCCTCCCGGCGCAACACCGGCAGGCTGTTGCACGCGATCGCCGTGCTGACGGCGACCATGCCGTCCGAGCTGTCGGACCTGGAACCCGCGCTCCTGCCGGGAATTCCCGACATCCCCGTAGGGTTGCCCTCCAATTTGCTAGCGCTGCGCCCAGATCTCCTCGCCGCCGATCGGCGGCTGCGATCCGCCGCCCTTCAGGTGGGCATTCGCAAGGCGGACTTCCTCCCCAAAATCAGCCTCGTCGGCGGCGGCGGCATCGCCAGCCTGAAGGCGGACAATCTCTTCGCAGCGGACAGCGCCCTGTACAATCTCGCACCGGAAGTGGATATCGGGATATTTCAGTATCGCTTCCGCAAGGCGGCGGTTGCCCAGGCCAAGGCCCAGTTCCGGGAAGCGGCAGCCAACTTCAAAGCCACCTTCCTGACCGCCGTGAAAGAGGTCGATGACGCGCTGCTTGAGGCCAGAAGCTATTCGCGTGAACTCACCCTCCAACGCCAGACACTACAGGCCGTCACGGAGGCCGCTGAAGCCGCAAGGAAACGATTTGATACCGGCCTCACCAACTACTTCGACTTCATCGCCGCGGAACGCGTTCGCCTGCAGACCGCCGCCCGCGAAAGCACGCTCACCAGCGAACGCCTCCTCGCCACCGTCCGGCTGATCCAAGCCCTCGGCGGCTCCTGGGCATCCGGCGAATAAGCGCCACCTTCCTCTCGTGGCGCGAGCGTTCCAAACCTTGGTGGTTCGAGCGCACGCGGTGAGCTTGTCGAAGCTGATCGAGTTATCCAAACGGGTCTAACGCATTCGTTACTCTGGACGGGTTGATTATTTGCTCAATGTCGTAGAGTAAGTGAATGCTGGGACGCAGGGAGGGCATAGCCCGACCCAAGGCCCTGCATGGACCTTGTGCCTCTTCTCCAACTTCATCCTGTGCAAACTCATTTGGCGTTATGTACCCCAGGGATCGTGCTATTTCTGGCAATAAAAAGGAATTCTCGACCTCCTCCACAAACACGGAGCCAAGACAGCTGAAGAATTGAAAGCTGAAGGGAAGTGAAACACCTCCTAATCACAACAATCGCAGCCGTTGTGCTGGTGGGGTGTGGGAATACTCACTAAGGCATAGAAGAGTGCGTTCTCCAATCGGAGGCTTTTTGCTCAAAACAAATTTACTGTTTTTTTTCGCCTAGGCCAGCGACTACAGCAGTCAAACTGTTAGTAATTTTTAGGAATATCAACTCAATTGCTTTTCCATGAAAAAAATGTTACGAAAACATTTTCTTAAGGAAAACTAACTTAATATGAAAATTGTACTAATACGGTCATTTTTGGTTTTTGCACTCTCCGCTTTGTTAGTCCCAAACAGTAAAGTAATGGGAGAGGACAATTCTAATTTTTTTCAACTGATTAAAGAACTCTCCAACTGGGAACGATGGGGCGAGGATGACGAGTTGGGAACATTAAACCTAATAACGCCTGAGGTTCGAATTGCAGCCGCGAAGGAGGTTACAGAAGGCTTATCAGTTTCTCTTTCCAGAAATGCAGACAAGAGACTCTCCATTTATAATTCATCCCCATACTCTCACAACATGATTGCATATGGCGATAAACCCGCGGTTAACGGAAAGGCCAATTGGTCTGCAGACCAGTTTATTATAAATTATCATGGATATGCCCATACTCACATAGATGCTCTATGCCATCTATTTCAAGATGGAAGAATGTATAATTCTTTTTCAAAAAATCAAGTTACTAAAAATGGTGCTAATAAGTTAAGTATTATTGGCTTAAAGAACGGCATTTTTACTAGGGGTGTCCTTTTGGATATTCCATCCATGAAAAATCTAAAATGGCTTGAACGAGGTTATGCTGTAACCCCTAAGGATTTGGATAAATTCGAAGAGTGGGCGAATATAAGAATCAAAAAAGGTGATGCTGTCTTTCTACGCACCGGGAGGTGGGCTCAAGAAAAAGAGAAAGGCCCATGGAACGTGAGTGAAAGTTCTGCAGGATTCCACTACACTTGTATGGAATGGCTTTCAAAAAGAGACATATCATTGATTGGGAGTGATGCTGCCTTAGAAGTTGCTCCAACTGGAATTAAAGATTACCCGCATCCTGTTCACCTTCTTGCGCTTCATTCACTTGGAATGAATATCTTTGACAACTGTGACCTATCAGAATTAAGCAAAACTTGTAACAAGTTAAAGAGATTCGGATTTCTTCTTACTGCTAGTCCTTTGCCTGTTGAAGGAGCAACAGGCTCACCAATTAATCCAATTGCTAATTTTTAAGTAACAGGTGATTCATCCGTAACACTGTAACATATCAATGTTTCCGGCATAAATACGACTTTTATGCCGTCACAACGGAATAACTTTAGATGAGGCCGTTAAACGCAAACGCACCGAAACCGCCGACCTCCTGCGCAAACACGGCGGCAAGACGGGTGAAGAATTGAAAGCTGAAGGGAAATGAAACACCTCCTACTCACAACAATCGCAGCCGTGGTGCTGGTGGGGGCGGTTTGCTCCGTTGAAGCTGCTAAGAGACCCAATGTCTTGTTCCTCGCGGTCGATGACATGAACGACTGGATCGGGTGCCACAACACAACACCCGCCGCCATCACTCCCAATATCGATCGCTTGGCCAAGCGCGGCTTCAACTTCACCAACGCCCATACTGCCGGCGTATTCTGCGCCCCTTCACGAGCTGCCATTTTCTCGGGCCAGTTCGCTTCCACCACAGGTTGCTACGATACCGCCCTCTACTTCGTCGATCATCCGAAGATTCGTTCCCTCCAGAGCAGCTTCAAGAAAGCCGGTTACCGTACCATGGGGGCGGGCAAGCTCTTCCACCACCCCGCCGGAAACGTCGACCTGCGCGGTTGGGACGAGTTCTACGTTCGCACCAAGCGTCAAAGGGAGACAGGATTTCCGATGGACTCCTGGTCGGAGGAGGTTCCCTTCCCCAACCCGAGACCCTACGGCACCTACCACCGCACCCCAGGAGCGCCGAAAAGTAACGGCTTATTCATGGAGTTCGGCCCCGTCCCGAACAACCGTGAAAAAGATCTTGCCGACAGCATACGGGCCAAGTGGGCGGTCGAGCGGTTGGGTAAAAAATACGACGAACCTTTCTTCTTGGCGATGGGTCTCTACGCCCCGCACTTCCCCAACTACTGCCCACAAAAATATTTTGACCTCTACAAGCGAAACGAGATCAAGCTGCCGCCCTATAAGGCGGACGACCTCGACGACCTGCCCGAGAACATCAGGCGGCAAAAGATCAACCGATCGAGAATCCACCAACGCTTGGTCAAGCTTGGAGCCGTGCAAGAAGCTCTTCATGGTTATCTAGCCTGCATGAGCTATGCCGATGCCCAAATCGGACGCGTCTTGGACGCCCTCGACGCCGGCCCTTACGCTGACAACACCATCATCGTCCTCTGGTCCGACCACGGCTACCACCACGGAGAGAAAGGTGATTGGGGCAAGCACACCCTCTGGGAACGCACCTCAAACGTCCCCTTCGTCTGGGCCGGGCCGGGAGTGGCCAAGGGAGCCACCTCCGACGTCACCGTCAGCCTCATCGACATGTACCCCACCTTCGTCGAGCTATGCGACCTGCCAAAGACCCCGCACACCCTAGAGGGCACATCGATAGCAGCCACCCTCGCCGACCCGAACAATGCCAAGGATCGCGAGGTCTACCTGCCCCACATGTTTCCGGAGTCCTTCGCCATCATG
>CAUZKS010000061.1:0-9650 GCA_963580625.1 Dehalococcoidia bacterium
AGTGAGTCGCACCCGACGGGTCCCGAGAATCCGTACGGCACATCGAAACTCGCCGGCGAAGAGTATCTGGCGATGTACCGGCGGGCGTTCGGGTTTGAATCGACGGTTCTTCGACTGGCCAACGTCTACGGCCCGCGCCAGGACCCGCACGGAGAAGCCGGAGTCGTAGCGATATTCGCCCTCGCCATGTTGGCCGGCAATCAGATCACAATATTTGGCGACGGTAACGATGAGCGGGACTACGTGTACGTGTCAGACGTGGTTGATGCCGTTATGGCCGCAGCGGCGCCCGGCGGGCCACACCGCTGCAACATCGGCTCCGGCGCGAGCACCAACGTCAACGAGCTATGCACGCGTCTCAGCGAACTAACGGGATACGCGCTCGAACCACAGTACGGCCCGCCACGGCCGGGCGACATCCACGCCATAAGCCTGGACGCTTCACTCGCGCGAATCAAACTGGGCTGGACGCCGAAGGTCGATCTCGAGACCGGCCTTGCCCGTACCGTAGAGTTCTTCCGCCAGCAGGTCGGCAGCCGGACCTAACCCGCATACTCGCTCAATCAATCGAATCCGATCGCTCATTGCGTACACCTAGCCGACCAGAGCTGTAGCGCTCGGTACTCAACGACAAAGACTCGATCGGCGCTTCCGCTTAAAACCAAGGCTAGACCATGCGGGCTCGCCGCGCGAATGAGCGCCCGAGCTTTAACCCCTGTTCCGCACCGGTTATCGCGGCTATCGAAGCGGCCGAAGAGTGCCCCGGAGAATGCATCTTTCTCGAAGCCGAATAAAAAACTCATTTACCGACCGGTATTTACAGGGAAAGTTATTCGCTGGTCTCGGAAGTGCTCGGCTGAACCAGCCAATACAGAAGCACAAAAATCCCGAAGGGGACGAGGCTAATTAGGAGCCATATTCCTTTTCTACCCATGTCGTTTAGGCGACGTACTCCCAATGTGATCACCACCCAGACATAGGCAATGGCGTACACGATCTCCGGGCCTATTTCGTCGGATTCGATGCCGAAAATGGCCGCAAAGATTCCCCCAAGGCTAAGGAACACAATGGGGTGAATGAGGAACGGCCACCAAAAAGCGGGTCGTGTGGTTCGGCCCTTCAGATCTCGGAAACGACGCCAGGACTCCAGGTAGTACTTAATAAGTTTCATCGTCTGAGCTCTTTCGGATGTAGATGGCTGATTGGTTCTTCACCATTAGTTATCGGTTCTCTTTTCGTGGTTGTCCCGCGCAAGGCCGATGTTGTATTCCCGATGAGTACCGGACTCTGTATCGCTCCCGATCTAAGTGAGCGCGTAGGAGCGTATGGCGGTATCGTTTCACACGGCCGAAGCTCAAGCGTTATCGGCATGCCTGCTATGAGACCGCTGTCGCGAATTTGGATCATGTAAAAACAGCGACCCCAGCCGGGGCTCAGGATTATCTGCTCAACCATAGAACGCCGACACCTTGAACAAACGAATGTTCAACACCATGGAGTCCCGACGATCCGGGACCAAGGCACAACACAACCGGCCTTGGCCTGTACTCCAGTAATTAGCCCTCGGTCGAAGACAGGGGGTTGAACGTCACCCTGCTCAGCACCGCATCGCTTGTGTTCTTGAAGTGGTGAAGAGATCCGGGCGGAACCATCACGCAGTCGCCCGCTTTTATCGGGTACTCGGTACCGTCCACCCAGATGATGCCTTCGCCTCGGGTGATGTACGCCTGATGCTCCCAGGGATGCGTGTGGTGGGCGCTGGACTCACCGGGCTGATGGTCGTGGTAGAGGGTGACCACCGTCGGCACTCCGTCGTCCGGGCCGAGAATCGGGTTGGAGTGATCGACCTTGTTCTTAATTACCGGTTCCAATATCTACTCCCTGAAATGCTTGTCCCACGCACGGACGACGCTTGCCCCGTCCGTGCTTCAACGACACAGGATACGCATAACGCCGAGATTGTCATCTTCACCATAAATCGCCTGTCGCGACTCGCCCTCCGGTGCCTTAGAGGTGGCTGGTGAACTGGTCGAGCGACTTTCGGCCGATGTCTGGCACCGTGGCGTCCTCGGATGGATAACCGACCACAAGCAATAAGAAACATCGCTCGTTTGGTGGCCGCTCCATGATCTCGTTCAAGAAACCCATCGGGCTTGGCGTATGCGTGAGTGTGGCAAGCCCTGCGTGGTGCAGCGCGGTGATCAGGATGCCGGTCGCTATCCCGATCGACTCTCGAGCGTAGTAGTGCTTAACCCGTCGTCCGTCCGGGAGGAGTCCGTAACTCTCCTCGAATATGCCAATAAGCCACGGCGCCGTCTCCAAAAATGGTTTCTCTGGGTTCGTGCCCAGCGGCCCGAGTGCATCGAGCCATTCCTGTGGGGCACCGCCTGAGTAGAACTTGCTCTCTTCCTCTTCAGCCGCTACTCGAATCTTTTTCTTGACCGCTGAATCGTGAACAACCGCAAAATGCCAGGGCTGCATGTTGGCGCCGCTCGGTGCAGTCCCGGCGGCTCTGAGACAGTTATCCAGCACGTCACGCGGAGGAACTCGGGACGAGAAATCACGCACGGTGCGACGCCGATCGACCTCGAAATAGAAGTCCGCGGCGCGCTTGCTCATTTCATCGGCGGCGTACGCTGTATATCCAGCTAGCGGTACGAAACCTTGAGCCCCCTCGCTCACTTCTGTTCCATTGCTACCGGATTGGTCAGAATACCGATCCCCTCCACCTCTACCTCCACCTTGTCTCCGGGAACCATGTTCCGGGGATCCCCCGTGGTCCCGGACCACACGACATCGCCTGGCTTGAGCGTCATTTGCTGGCTGATGTAGCTGACCAAGACGCCGAAGTTGAAATACATGTCGGACGTACTCGCCCGCTGCACCTCTTCGCCGTTTAGGCGGACGATCATGTCGCCGCCTGATCGTGGGTCGAAGTCGGTATCGATCCATGGGCCGATAGGTGCAAAAGTGTCGCTACCTTTGCCGCGCCACATTGAGTTGTCGTTGCGCTGCCACGTCCGCTCGCTGATGTCGTTGCCGCATGTGTAGCCAAGGATGTAGTCCCAGGCATCTTCCGGGCTAACCCGGCGGGCCGTCTTGCCGATCACCGCCAGGCATTCGCCCTCGTGCTGAATCCCCGTGGTGGAGTCGTACGGAATAACGATGTCGTCGCCGGGGTTGATGATCGCGCTAACCGCCTTGTGCCAGGGCTGCGGCGTCTCCGCCATCTCGGCTTGTCCAGTGATACTGGTCGCCTCGTGTAGATGATCCGCAAAATTGACGCCGGGGCCAAACATCTGGCTGGGCGTAACCGGCGCAACAAGGTGAACATCGCTCAGGGCGTGAGACGTGGACGTTGTGTCAAACGACCCGAACACCTCTCCCCTGATCTCAACAACGGAGTCGGCCTCGACGATCCCGTACCGGGCAAGCCCCCCGACTTCAAAACGTGCGATACGCATAGCGATCCCCTCTGAACAGTTGTCCGGCCTACGGCGACGGCCGGTGATGTGGGCAGGTTACGCCTCAATTCCCATAGGGGCGAATGACTATCCTCCCTTCGCCGGGCAACGCCCGGCCTATCCTTCCTTAGGAGCCCTCACGACGGGGACGGCCCCGGCTACAAAGTCGAAGTAGCGCCCGGTTGCTGCATCAGTCCAAACATGTCCTAGGTGTGCCAGCGCCCTACGAACTTCCCGTCGGCGACCCGATTCAGGGAGCAGGTCATCACTGTCACATCGTCCAAAGCTATGGCACATTCAAATAATGAAACGCTTACACTACGGGCGCGGGCGCGGATTGACGGCTTAAACAAAGTGTGGGTACCAAGGTAATGTCGCACCCGGGGCTTAATGACTGGCTCCCAGAGCACAACATCTGACTATCCTGAACATCTGATTGCGTTACGCCAAGCGAGAGGACGAAGAGGTCGATGACCGAGGTCGACTTAGCTATCCGGCGTGAGGAAATGCGCAATCGGGCGCTTCTTTACGAGGCGGCGGAGACACTCTCTTCTCCAGAGGATGTAGGAGATCTCTTGCCCCGGTTCGCCGAGATGCTCTCAAGAGTGATCCCGTACGACCGGTTGATGATTACTCGTGTCCACTCCGGATCGAAGGAGCTCCTACCGCTTTTCGTGGATGGACTTCAGACTCCCATCTGGTCACCAGGAGTGGTGAACTCCGGTGACGGTGCCGGCTTAGATCGTCTACCCGCTCAAGGGCTTTTTCTGGACAGTGCGGGCGTCGATCAGTTCCGTAGAGATTACCCAGCCAGCGAATGGTCAGCATTGCCAGACATACAGTCTGCGGTAATGATTGGACTTACATCCAGGACTGAGACGTTTGGGGTGCTTTCGTTTGGCTTGCGCGAGCCCACAACCCACAGCCTCGCCAGTTTGAATTTTCTAAAGCGCCTGTCGGTGCTGCTTGCAAACGCGTTGGCGTCCTCCGCCCGACTCTCGGATCTCAGAACACAGGTACATGAGCAGACCGTGCTTGCTGAAGTTGCCCGTATTGCGTCCTCCACTTTCCGTCTCGATCAGGTTGGACCAAGCCTGAGTGAGGCTATCTCACGATTGATCCGGTTCGATTGGCTTCATGTCACATCGGTAAATCTTGTCGGGAGCACTATTACTGCACGCCTCCTCGGCGGGGACAGCATGAGCGGTGCCCTCACGGCTCCAGTTCTCCCTTTGGTCGGCACTGCAACTGATGCCGTAATTCGGGGCCGTGCAGGAATGATCATCACTCCTGAGCAGATCACAACTTCAGACGATCTGTTTTCCGATCTTAGACCTGCGCTGGATGCGGGCCTGAGATCAGTCGTTGCGGTTCCGCTGTTTTGTCGCGACGACGCGATCGGGGCCCTTATTTTCCGGAGTCGTGTCGAAAACGCCTTCACACTTCAAGATCTGGCCATCGGCGAACGTATTGCGGCGCAATTATCGGGGCCATTCGCCAATTTCCTTCAGCACAGCGATCTGGAGCGGCTTGTCCATGAACGAGGTGTGCTTGCCGAATTGGGCCTTTCCACTTCTGGAGCCCGGAGTTTGGATGCAACTCTTGGAAGCTTGCACAGCGCCGTCAGCAAGCTTTTCCGTTGTGATAATTTTGCGGTAGCGATTTTCGACACGGAGCGATCGGAGTTCGATTACAAGTATGTGCGCGGCGAGGCTATGCCACGTCTTTCACTGGACTCAGCGGCACAATCGGAACCCGGAGCAGGTTTGCGACCGTCGAGGTCGGAACGCATTATGGGCCGTTTCGGCTCTTACGACGATTCAGTGCCTAATTTGGCTGAAATCCCCGGACTTATTCAGCAAAGTGGTATGCGGTCTTGGATGCGTGCGCCCCTCAACCAGAACGACCGGGTCATCGGCACTATCGATCTGAGTAGCCGTTCGCCCGACTATTACTCGATAGAAGATGTTGAATCTTTACAACGCATAGCTGATCAGATTGCGCCCGCCATAGACGCAGCGATGATCGCTGAACAAATTGAACGTGAGGCAACGGAGCGGGCGGTATTGCTGGAGATAGCACGCTCCATACTCAATGCCCCCGATGCGGTGTCGATGTACACCCGAATGGAAGAACAAATCCGGTTGTTGTTTCCGTTTGAGCGTATGGCCGTTAATCGGGCTGATTTCGAGTCTAACGAAATGGAGTATTTGCACGTCACCGGCCCTCCATACGACGGACCAGGAGCACGATCTCGCGGTTCGAAGGTTCCGATGGCGGGGACAATCACGGAGGTGGTCGCTTCAACACGCCGCGGGATGATGTTCCAAGATCAGGGAAGACCGATTGGCGTAGTCAGTCTGGTGCACCAGCTCACCGCCAAAATCGTGTCTTACGGATACCACTCTGGCATGGCCGTTCCCCTTGTAGCTGAGGGAGCGTTGGTCGGCACGTTGCACTTCAGCTCACAGTCCACAGCCGTTTATACGTCACACCACCTCCAACTCGCCGAACAGATAGCGTCGTTGTTAGCTCGCAGCGTTGGCTATTTGACTACGGACTGGGGCGACGATCAGGAGAGTTTGTCACCCAACACGCTCACGTTCCCGATCCAGTCTGAATGGCAAACAAATGGGGTTTCTACAAACGAGGGCAAGGGGCCGATACAGATCCTCATCATCGATTCCCACACACTATGTCGGGAATCATTACGGTCGCTGTTTAAACCGGGGATTATTGAAATCTCTGGAGAATCTGACTCCTTGGGTACCGCACCTCAGGGGAATGTTGAAGGGTCCCCAAATGTCATCATTTGGGGCGTGCATGACGGCGACATTCAGCAATGCGATGAGATACGGAATTTACGGGCAACTTGGCCGCAGATAAACGTATTGTTGTTGAGCGATGAAGCGGACGTTGAAATATTGCGTGCGGCAGTGGCGGTTGGTGTTGATGGTTTTCTGCTGAGGGGTGTGTCTACGTTTGGTCTGGTGGCAGCTATCGTGGAGATTGCCGCTGGAGGGGCGGTGTTCGATCCGGGTGTGTTGTCCGAATTCCTGAGATCACTCCCGGCGGGCCAGATAGGGCCTTCTCCAAATGAAATTACCCGAATTTCCAACCTCTCGGACACAGACCGCTCGATCCTCCGAGCAATAGGCCAGGGGCAGACGAACGCGGAAATCAGTGTCGCCATGGGGTTTGCCGTGGGCACTGTAAAAAACCGGACAAGTCGAATTTATCGATCCATCCATGTTTCCGACCGGCTGGGGGCTGCGTCGTTCGCCATTCGCTCCGGCCTGGTGAATTGAACCACCTCACCTCCTCCTACATTGATGTGACCGGAGTCACTTCAATGTGGTGACTCCGGTAGCACGCTGTTAGTGACCTGTGGCCCTCGGGATCTCAGTATCTTGCGACCAGTCCTGATAGTTGTTGTAAAAGATGCCGACGGCGAAATTTCCATCGTCTGCCCGAGGAGAAATTGGATGACAGATCTGGTTGTGCTCAACCCTGAGGCGATAAGCGATGGCGACCTGAATGTGAAGCCACTTGCTGATAGGC
This sequence comes from Dehalococcoidia bacterium, assembly GCA_963580625.1. Lineage (GTDB taxonomy): Bacteria > Chloroflexota > Dehalococcoidia > Lucifugimonadales > Lucifugimonadaceae. Next base: position 7,026 of record CAUZKS010000061.1, read on the forward strand.
CGACAAGTCTGGACGGGTTGCGGCTCGGCTTACTTTGGAACGACAAGCGCGGGGGAGACATCGCACTCAAACATTTTGGAAAGTTGTTCCAGGAACGCTATAAGGAACTCACGGTCAATTTCTACCAGGGCCCACGCGGTTATCCGGACGATTTGCTTGACAAGGCGTTCGAAGAGAATGACATCTTCATAGGATCTACTGGCGACTGAGGGGCCTGCACGTCGAACCTTGTGCTCGACATGGTGAAGATGGAACAGCGTGGCAAGCCAGCCGCGGCGATCGTTTCCGGTGGGTTCGAAGAAGACGCGGCAATTACGGGCCGTGTCCTGGGTCTCCCAGATCTCAAATTCATTACGGTCCCGGATGTTTTGACAGGACTACCCGATGAGTTGATCTGTTCCCAAATAGAGGATGCGCTGGAAGAAGCGAACGAAATCCTTACATCGCCACCGGGCGCGCCCCGAGTCAGAACTGGAGATAAGCTCACGGGTCGTGAGCCCGCGGCTTCTGAGACGTTCTCGGGCGAAGACGTGATGGTCGCCTGGGAAGCCATGAACAACGAGTGGCTTTCACGTGGTTGGGCGGACGGATTTCCGTTGATTGCACCGACGCCGGAGAGAGTTGCCGCGGCACTCCGGGGCACCACATTGGCTCCGGACCACGTTGTCGGGATCCTTCCGCCGGGATATGGCATCGCCACCGTCGAGAAGATAGCGATCAACTGTGTGATGGCGGGATGCGAACCGGCCCACTTGCCGGTGATGATCGCCGCAGTCAAGGCCGTTGTAGCCGTTGCCGGTCCCGGGTATGACATGTCAACTAGCGCCGATGCGCCACTGCTCATCGTGAACGGCCCAATTGTGAAAGAACTGGGGATCAATTCCGAGCGGGCAGCGCTCGGCCCCGGAGTCCAGTCCAGGGTGAACATCGTTCTCGGGCGTGCCATGCGACTGATAAAGATGAATATCGGATTCAATCGGCCCGGTGTGATGGATATGGACACCATCGGGGCGCCCACCAAGTTCTCCATGTGTATTGGTGAGAACGAAGAAAAAAGTCCATGGGATCCGTGGCATGTTGAACATGGCTTTGATGAAGATAAAAGTACCGTCGCTGTTCTCAATATTCGCAACCAGAAAGAATTAGCGGACATGTTCAACACAACCCCTGAGGGGGTGTTGGACACGTTTGCATTCGGGCTCTCGGTAACACCTGAGCACTACGGGTATTACGGACGTCACCAGTGTTCTTATCTTCTAATGATCAGCCCTGAACACGCCAGCATTCTGGAACGATACGGCTGGGACAAAGAGAGCGTACGCCGCTACGTCTGGCACAGGTCTGAGATTCCGGCTGCACGGCACACGAACCAGATCGAACTGATGCACAAAGACGTTCAGGGCAAGCACTGGCAGTGGTACCTGAACATGCCTCAGGAGCAGAAAGAACGCTTGATGCTTCCCGTCGTCGAAACCCCTGATCGATACAAGATCGTGGTCGTGGGCGGAGTGACGGGCAAGTCTCTGAGCTACTCATTTATGGGCGCGTACTCAACAACGGAGATTACTGACAGGGCTCCAGTCTGATCCGGGTTGGCGATGCCATCTACTGGAGATGGAGATTCTTACCAGGGCGGCGATTTCGGCTGTCGGAAAGAACAAGGTAAATAGGAGTGATTATGAGAGGTCGTATGAAAACGCTAGCACACCGGCACAAGATGTCCGGCTTGTCAAAGATGGCCTACGGACGGCCGCTGATGGGGTTGCTGCTTGCAGCAGCTCTTGTCGCAGCGATCGCCTGTAGTTCGGATGAGGAGGTCGTCCCGACTTCTGCACCTGAAGCGGCAACGTCTGTCCCGTCGGAGTCGGTCGCTACGGCCGCACCCCAGGCCAGCGCTGCAGTAGAAGCGCCGGCGGCGACAGGTCCCCATGGCACACTGACTGTGGCGCTATCGGATATCGGGTTCCCCGCAACTGTGCCAAGTACAACCGCGGTCCGGACCGGCATGTTCCTCCAGCAGTGGGGTGTATATGAAACACCATTCGTATGGGCGATTGACGGTCCGGTCATTGAACCGTTACTGGCCACCGAGTGGACTATGAATGATTCCGGAACGGAATTCACCATAAAGATCCGTGAGGGAGTTCAATTCCATGGCGGTTGGGGTGAAGTGACCGCAGATGACTTCGTCTGGAGTTTCGAGGACGAGATTTCAGAAGACAGCATCCACTCCAACATTGGCACGGCGCGTGAAATGGGCGCCACCATGACCAAAATAGACGACTACACGGTCTTGTTGAAGATTGATCAGCCCAATATTTTCTTCTTCAATGCATACATGACCAACACGGGCGGCGGCGCATTGTCAGTCGTGAGCAAAAAACGTGTCGAGGAACTGGGCACTGAGGCTGCGAACCTTGACCTTAGCGGAGGCACTGGACCCTATAAATTTGTGAAGTGGGAGCCCGGTAACGAGGTTGAGCTTGAGGCGTCTGATGGTTATTACGGCAATGCGCCGCATTTCCAGACCATCAAGATCCTCGAGATCAAAGAGGCGGCAACTCAGGTAGCTGCCCTGGAGACCGGCCTGGTTGACGCAGCGATTATTCCGGCTCCTTTGGCCGA
>CAUZKS010000062.1:0-9643 GCA_963580625.1 Dehalococcoidia bacterium
CAGACGTCTGTATAAACAATGTCGGCATCGCTGACCGCTTCTACGGGATCGCTGACCAACTTCAGGCTTCCGCCGCTTTTTGCGTTCAGGGGCGCAACGTCGATCTCGGTCGTTTCCGGCATGGTGTATCCGCCGGGGGATGCGATTGTCAGATGCCCGCCGGTAGATGCCATTCCAAGGGCGAGGCTGATAGCGACGTTATTACCGTCACCGATGTAAGCCACCCTGACGCCGTCAAGCGACCCTTTGCTCTCTTCAATGGTCTGAAGATCCGCCAGCGTCTGGCAAGGGTGCTCTCCGTCGGTCAGGGCATTGATCACAGGGATTGTTGCTGCCTCAGAGAACTGTTCTAGGATTCCGTGATCAAAGGTCCGGATGATCGCAGCGTCGACCATGCGCGACATCACGCGTGCGACATCCTGAACAGGCTCACGTTTGCCGAGCCCCACCTCTTCAGGTGAGAAGTAGACCGGGTGGCCTCCGAGGCGGTGTATCCCGACCTCGAAGCTTAGCTTGGTGCGGAGAGATGGCTTCTCGAACAGGATCGCGATGGACTTTCCGGCCAGCGCTTGCGATGGCTCTCCCGCCTTCAACGCTCGGCCGCGCGCGATCACCTCTCGAACCTCTGAAGGAGCGAGATCTGTGACAGAGAGAAAGTGGCGAACGTTACCCATTCGAATGTCCTGTGGATATCGGATCAGCGTGGGGGCCCGGATGCGAGAGTACGGGGTCCGTAAACGCAAAGAGCAATTGTATTCCTCTCGGGCGCCGATCTTCACAGGTACCGCAAGGCGCGAAAAGGGGCGAACCCGAAGGTCCGCCCCTTTAATTGGTTCCAGTCAGTTCAAACGGGCCTTAGTCTCGGGCCAGGATCACCGTGCCGGTCGAGGACAGTGTCCCGCCGGTGCCGTGAGCCATGGCCAGTTTGCAGGTGTCGAGTTGGCGCTGTCCCGTCTCGCCTCGGAGCTGTCGTACTGCTTCCACGACGGTGAAAATGCCGTACATCCCCGGGTGCGTGTAGGAAAGACCTCCGCCGTTCGTGTTGAGCGGGAAGTCGCCGCCCGGCGCCGTGCGCTGGTTGGCGACGAAGTCCGGGCCTTCGCCCGGTCCGCAGAACCCGAGGCTCTCCAACGTAGCGATCACCGTGTAGGTGAACGAGTCGTAGATCATCGCCAGGTCCAGGTCGTCGTGCGTCAAGCCTGCCATCTCGAGCGCCTGTGGTCCGGTGTGCCGGCCCCAGGTTCGGGTCAGGTCCGGCATCTGGTGCAGTACGGAGTGGTCGTGACCCTCGGCGACACCGAGAACATTAACGCCACCCTTTTTGGTCGACTTCGCACGTTCGGCTGAAGTGATCACGATCGCCGCGCCCGCGTCCGTCACCAGACAGCAGTCCGGCAAATGGAAGGGCCACGATACCCAGCGGGAGTCGTGATACTCGTCAAAGGTCATAGGCGTGTCGTAAAAGTAGGCCTTCTCGTTCATGTTGGCCCACTTGCGTGTGGAGACCGCTATGTTTGCCATCGCCTCACGCGTCCGGTCCTCGCCGTACTGGTGCATGTAGCGGTTTGCGGCCAATGAATAGCCGATCGGCGCGCCCATGATGCCGTACGGGGCTTCGTACTGCGCCCCGGCCAGCCCGGGGTTGCCCGCGGCCCGTGCCCGGTTTGAGCGGCCGGACTCGCCGTGCGTGATCAGCGCCACCTCACAGTAGCCAGCAGCGATGGCGGCCATTGCGTGGGCGATGTGGATCACGAAAGACGATCCACCGACCGATGTCGAGTCAGTGAAGTGGGGCGTGATACCCATGTACTCGGCAATGTCGTAGGTCGAGTAACCGGCGGTGAAAACGCCGTCGACCTCGCTCTTGTCGATGCCGGCGTCTGCCAGGGCGTTACGCCCGGCTTCCGCGTGCAACTCCATCGGACCCTTTTCAGGCACGCGCCCGATATTGTCCGATTCGGCGACACCCACGATAGCGATTGAACCGGATATCGCTTTCAGCTTGTCCATTACTGGCATGTGATAGGTCCTTCCCGGGTCTGGCCCGGTGCGTCTATCGACGCGTAAACGGATTCATGGCTGCATGCGATGAAGGACGGACTGTCAGTCCGCCCCTCTCGCACACGATCATTCAGAGTCCGTTTACGCCGGTTCGAACTTCGGAAGGGAGATCTCGTCCGTGATCGACTCGAAAACTACCTTGACTGCCATGTCTATGGAGATCTTGCTGGGGTCAGCCTCTACGTTGACGATCTGTGTCGCCATCCGCGGACCTTCCTCAAGCTCCACGATCGCGGGAACATACGGGATGTCGTCCATGAAACCGGGGTGCGGGGGCCGGTGGACGATGGCGAAAGTGTGGATCTTCGCATTGCCGCTGGCCACGATCCATGAGGTGTTGTTGTTTCCGCAATCCGGGCAGATGTTCCTCGGGTAGAAGTACGCCTGGTTGCAGTCATCACACTTGCGAAGACGCAGCTCGCCGGCTTTTGCGCCCTCCCAGTAGTTGTCTGATTCCGGCTGCGGAATCGGGATCGGCTTGTTGTATCCGTCTGCCATATGAGTGTTAGTCCCTTCCCAGAATCACGGTGCCGGTGGACGAAAGAAGTCCGCCCGTGCCGTGTGCCATGGCGAGGTTGCAGTCATCAAGTTGTCGTTTACCGGTCTCTCCTCGGAGTTGTCGCACTGCTTCTACAACCGTGAAGATTCCATACATTCCCGGGTGGGTGTACGAAAGACCACCACCACTCGTGTTGAGCGGGAAGTCTCCGCCTGGCGCTGTCCGCTGATCAGCTACAAAGTCCGGGCTTTCACCCGGTCCGCAGAACCCGAGGCTCTCTAGCGTTGCGAGCACCGTGTAGGTGAACGAGTCGTAGATCATCGCCAGGTCCAGATCGTCGTGGGTCAACCCGGCCATCTCGAGCGCCTGTGGTCCGGAGTACCGGCCCCAGGTTCGGGTCAGGTCTGGCATCTGGTGTAGGACGGCGTGGTCGTGTCCTTCCGCCGCTCCCAGGATGCTCACTCCGCCTTTTTTGGTGGACTTTGCACGTTCTGCAGACGTGATCACGATCGCCGCTCCGGCGTCGGTCACCAGACAGCAGTCCGGCAGGTGGAACGGCCACGAGATCCAGCGAGAGTCGTGGTACTCGTCGAAAGTCATCGGCGTGTCATAGAAGAAGGCCTTCTCGTTCATGTTGGCCCACTTGCGGGTGGAGACGGCAATGTTTGCCATCGCCTCACGCGTCCGGTCTTCGCCGTACTGGTGCATGTATCGGTTTGCGGCCAGCGAGTAGGCGACCGGTGGGCCGATGATGCCGTACGGGGCCTCGTACTGCGCACTAGGCAGTCCGGGATTGCCGCCCGCACGTGCGCGGTCAGATCGGCCGGTCTGTCCGTGGGTGATCAGCGCCACTTCGCAGTAGCCGGCCTGTATGGCGGCGATTGCGTGGGCGATGTGGATTACAAATGAAGAGCCGCCAACGGATGTGGAGTCCGTGAAATGAGGCGTGATGCCCATGTACTCGGCGACGTCATATGTCGAGTAACCGGCGGTGAAAACACCGTCGACCTCGCTCTTGTCGATTCCGGCGTCTGCGAGGGCGTTGCGTCCGGCTTCGGCGTGCAACTCCAGCGGGCCCTTGTCCGGGGTTCGGCCGATCTGGTCCGACTCGGCGACGCCGACGATGGCGGCCGTTCCGGAGAGATTCTTTAGCTTGTCCATTACAGGCATGGGGCTGTTCCTTTCTTCGCGGGTTGGATTTACGGATTGGCCCGGTCTAGATCACCGGGCGTATTCCTAGGTAGTGGTCGATGGTTGGCCGTGAAACGGCCAGAGACATCAATCGGGTGTTTACTGCAGAGGTGAGTATGGGGTCGGCTTGAGTAGCTGATTTCGGACGTTCTTCACGATTAGTCCGTCCTCTTCAGATGCTGCTCTGACCTTCGCCCATTCAGGGTCGTTCTGGAACGATGTCCATGCGCGCTCACGCTGACCCCAGTCTTCGAAAGCGATCATATAGATAAGCTCTACGCTGGACGGCCCAACTTCGTTGGTCCAGTAGCCAATGTTCTTGATGCCGTGTCGTTCAAAGATCTCGGTTGTGTGATCGTTGAACCGCTTGTGGAGCGCGGGCAACCGCCCACCGAAGCACTCATAAATTCGCAGTTCGTAGAGCAATCAGACCTCCTCGGTCACACGGGGATCGCAGGTTATGGACATCCGCCCGGATTCTCACCTCACGATCAAACCAAGTCAAGAACCGAAATCGGTAGAAAACCGGCAGCTCACACCACAATGTTCATCAAAATAAACGGCCCGGTGGGCCCTATTGGTCCATCACGCTCCCGTCTGCATGCAAGCGGGTGATCACCTCTCGAGGCGTCATCGGTATGTTTTCGCGGGCGCCCGGCTTCAGGTTGATGCCAATTCCCGGGCGATCCGAAATCATCAGATACCCGTTGCCGTCGTGTTCGGCCGGGTTGTCGACCATGTCGATCTTCGGGAACACGTCCTCGCCGGTCGGGTACTCCTGAAGGGCAAAGTTTGGGATGCAGGCCGCTATCTGCAGACAGGCGGCGGTTGATACCGGCGATAACGGGTTGTGGGGCACGACGCCGACGTGGTGCGCTTCCGCCAGCGCTGCGATCTTCTTGGCACCGCTGATTCCGCCCACCATGCAAACATCAGGCCGCACGTACTGGACGGCACTCCTGTTCAGCAGCATCTGGAACTCCCACAGTGTGGTGAATCGCTCGCCGGTCGCTATCGGGATGTTGATCTTATCCGCCACATACGCCATCTCGTCGAAATTGTCCGGCGTCACCGGGTCTTCGTAGAAATAGGGATGGAACTCCTCGATGCCGAGCCCCAATTGAACCGCCTCGGCGGGCGTTAGGCGCCTGTGGATCTCGATACAAAGGTCTACGTCGTTGCCTACAGCCTCCCTGTATTTGCGGACCGTATCGATGGCGTCGCCGATCTTGTTCGCGTGCGTCTTGAAGTAGGGGACGTCCCGGTCTTCGTCAAGGAACGGCGTTAGGTGGCCTACTGCGGTGAAGCCTTGCGCCTTGGCGTCAACGATTCCGGCAACCAGGGTTTCCGTTGTGTCACCGAACACGTGGTAGTAGACGCGTGCCTTTTCTCGGACCTTGCCGCCCATGAGGGCGTAGGTGGGAACGTTGAAGTGCTTGCCTGCGATGTCCCAGAGGGCGATGTCGACAGCAGAGAGCGCACCCATGATCGCTGCGCCACGGAAATGGGAGAAGCGGTACATGTACTGCCAGTGGTGTTCAATCAAAAGCGGGTCTTTGCCGATCAGGTAGCGACCGAACTTCTCGATGGCCGCCCCGGAAGCCTCCAGAAATCCCCAGGAGCCAGATTCGCCGAGCCCGATAACCCCCTCATCGGTTTCGATCTCTACGAGCAGAAATTTGTCCAGAAATATCGGTTCGACCCGTGTGATCTTCATGGAACATCGTCTCCCCGGATTTATGTTGACGGAATTTCTTCTTCGGACACGGCGTGATCGCGGACTGTCGGCACCGGGCGATCTTACTGCGCGGACGGCTTGATTCGGCATCGAAGTTTAAAATCTCCACGTGTGATCGACTTAGATAGTCGACTGAACGTGGCCCCCAGAGGCCTTGCACTGTCTCAAGACCGCAGAAGGAACGTCGCTTTGGCCGCCCGCACCCGGCCGAATGCTCGTCACGGTCGCTCACCCGGACGACGAGACGTTCGGGGTGGGATCGACCATCGCACACTATGCGGATGCTGGCGTGGAAGTTCACATTGGTCGTGCCACGCGGGGCGAGGTCGGCGAGATTGCCCCTGAGAGCGAGGCCACTCCGGAGACGATGGGCGAGGTGCATGAGGCAGAGCTGCGGGTTGCCGCGGAAGTGCTCGGCGTTCCTCTATTGCCTGGACGCTGATCGGTCTCCGGCCATAGGTGTAGATCTGACCGCCGCGGCTAGAGAGGCTGTGCTCGCCGCTTACCGGTAGGCCGCGCTTGGTGAACCGGTGCAGCCGGGTTAAGCCGCGAACCTACACGCGTTGTCGCCTCACGGTCATCACCACGAGCCCTGCCAGTACAGCGATCACGGCTGCTGCGAGGTAGGCGTCGTGAAACGCGCCGATGAACGCGTCTGTGGCCAGTACTCCTCCGTCGATGGCATCGTCCTTGCGCCACGTAAAGATCACCATCCCGAACGAGATCGATAGCGGGGTGCCGAGTGTTTGCGCCACGGCCAGAACGGCTGATCCAGCACCTGCGTGCCCGGGTTGGGTTTTACGCATTGCCAATGAGTAGACGGCCGCCTGATGCAACCCGAATCCCACACCGGCAAGCCCGACGCGCATTGCGATGCCGGGTAGCGATGATTCGGCGTTCAGCCCGGAGATCCATACAAGACCGAGGGCCGTGATTCCGGCCCCTGTGGCGGTAACGATACGATCTCCGATCCGGTCCGCCAGCCAACCCCCTGCTATCGAGCCGATCGTGGATGCGCCCGCAACGACCGCCAGCATCGAACCGACTACCATGACGCCCCTGCCGAGCACGTCCGTGATGAAGAACGGGAACAGGAACCATGTGAGGAAGCTGGCCATGAACAAAAGCAAGTTGGAAATCCCACCTACGGCAAACCCCTGCGTGGTCCAGAGCGCTCTTGGAAGCATCGGGCGTTTGACGCGTTTCTGCAGGAATTTGAACCCGGCGAACAGCAGCGCCGTCAGCACCGCCAGCCCGATCACCAGCCCAGAGACCAGGCCGTCCAGCCGGGCGAAGGATATCGCCGAAACGAATGCGAACAGCGCCCCGTACAGCATGATCGCGCCAGACCAGTCGAATCTTCGGTCTCCACCCGCGGGATCACGTGGGAGCACAAACAGGCCAGCTGCCAGAACGGCCACTCCGATGGGCACGCGGGCGTAGAAAATGGCTTCCCACCCGATCGTCTCGGACAGATAGCCACCCCCGAGTGTCGCCGTGAGTTGACCGGCGCTTACGGCCGCCAGTGTTACACCAAGTGCCGTGCCACGCCGTTTCGGACCGAACGCCCGTACGACGAGCGCCGGTCCGGTGGTGAACAATATCGCTGCCCCGACTCCCTGCAGGACGCGGAGCGCGACCACGGCGCCAAGGGAATCCTGTAATGCGATGAGACCTACGGCGGCCGTGTACGCAACGACGCCCCAGAGGAACACACGCCGCAGACCGAAAGCGTCCCCTAGTCCACCGGCTGCCGGGGCCAGGCCGCTTCGGCTGGCGTGGTAAAAGATGATGATTCCCTGCACGGAGATCAGCGACGCCCCAAGAGAATCACGCATGGTAGGCAGGGACACGTTGATCGAGAAATCCAGCGCGACGAGGAATAGCCCGGCCGCCGCTACGAAGACCGTGATCATGCGGTCGCGTGAACTGAGCGATGGCGATCCGGGGTCAGGCGGCACGGTTACTTGCCATCACGCAAGGGGATGATCCCGGTGCCTGTAACTTCAGAGCCGTTCAAAACTGGACGCTTTCGTCGTCGTGTTCATCGTCACCATTCCCGTGGCCAGGTTTTCTCGGGAAGAAGTCGAGGATCACCATCGCCAGGAGCCCTCCTCCAACAGCCAGCACGTAAAGCCCGGCTCTGGCGGCCATTCCCAGTGCTGCCGGACCCCATGTATACCAGTGCGAGCGTGCGAATACCGGCCGGGGCCGACGAGCGCCGCCGTTCGTACCCGATCATGCCGCCCACGAGCACAGCAAGCGATATACGGAGCAACATCTCGGCCTCTTCAAGGGCCGTAAATGGGAATATTTCGAAATCGCCGAGCATTTCTCTTGTGGCCTCGCCCTCGTGGATGGGGTTCGGGTCCCAGATATCAGGCGCTCGATGTTACACGCCGGGCCGTCGCATTTCGTGTCTGCTGTTTAGCCGGGACGGACGTCACGAGAGAACAGGTGGACCCATGATGGGTAGAACCCGCAGGCGATGGCGGTCCGCATAGACCAGGTATTGACCGACGTCGTTCCGTAGTAGGGCACAGCTCCGTGATCGAACGCGGCGCGGGTGATCGCGGATGTGAGCGCACGCCCTAACCCACGTCCACGATGCTCTTCCGTTATGGCGATATGTATCTGGTAAAGGTCCTCACCGTCCAGCGTGACGCCGGCAGAACCGATCGGGCCGTCCGGCCCGATGGCCACGACCCGGAACTGGTGCGTGGTGCGCTCTCCGGGCCTCCGGCTTATGGCCTGTTGAGCCATGACGTGATGTCGATCGTCTTCATCGTGCCGAAGTTCGATTGCGTAGCCCGCAGGCGCTGCGTGCTCCTTGAGATCTTCCTCCGCGCACACCCATCGGGGGAACGGGCCAAACGTTTTCTGGCCGTACTCTTCCATGCGAGATGAGACTTCGGCTATGCGCACCGGCTCCATCATCTCGTCACGATTAACGCCTTCATATAACGGGCGGACCCACGACAGTAACTCCGGCGACGCCGTTACTACACCGCCGACGCCCACTGATACGAGGCTGAAATATGGTCGCTGCATATCAAACCAGCGGCCGCCAGTCACCCACTTCGTCTCCGGATCTGCCGGTTCGGCCTCGACGACGTGAACTTGTCCATCGAGCAGTTCATCGCGTTTACAAAACTGCTCCGCGGCCAACACGTCCAAGATCACGGACTGCACTCGGGCGCGGTCTATCGGAGAGGGAGTCATCTGTTCATCGTGGTGCACAGGCTCAGATGCCTACTGGACCACCTCAAGTAATTCCACTTCAAAAATCAACGTTGCGCCCCCGGGAATGACGAATCCGGAGATGTTGAGTCCGGCATCGCCGTACGCAAGATCGGAAGGAATACGGATCCGGCGTTTGCCGCCTTCAAGCATGTCCGCCATTCCGATCTGCCAGCCCTGAATCAGGTTGTTGAGCTTGAACGTCACGGGAGCGCCTCGTGTGTGGCTGGTATCAAAAACACAGCCATCGTCAAAGAACCCGGTGTAATGGACGCTCATGTTGCTGTCCGTCTCTAGCGCCGATCCATCACCGACCTGGTGATCAAAAACAGCAACGCCAGAAGGAAGCGTCTCGTACGCGATAGCGTCGTCGTCGTCAAATGCCGGCGCGCTGGTGGGGTACGTGTCGATACAGGTCGCCAGCGCCGGAGTCGGCGTGAGGACAAGCACGTCTCCGAGGTTTCGATCGGAACTGGGATTACTGCCACCGCATGCCACCGCAATGATAGCGACGGCCACGGCACTCGCTCCTAGAACCCAGCGGTTTCGGAACCTCAACCCGTCGCTCCTACCCGTTGACGTAATTCTTCGTAACCGGCGCCAATCCAAGGCAATGGATTGGTCAGGAAAAACCGCGCGCCCAACTCCATGTATCTCGCCACGTTCTCATGATTGCCTACCGTCCCGGCAGTACGGCCAGCAGCGACGATCTTGCGAACGGCGTCTTCAAGAGCACTTGTCACCTCAGGATGGAATGGATCGCCAAGGTGGCCCATTGACTGGGACATGTCGCCCGGGCCGACAAGGAATACATCGATGTGGTCCACCTTGAGGATTTCATCCAGATTGTCCAATGCAATCACATCTTCGATGAACACGATAATCATCGTTTCGTCATTGGCCTTTTTGAAGAA
>CAUZKS010000063.1:0-9475 GCA_963580625.1 Dehalococcoidia bacterium
CGGTTGAACCTGCTACTCCGGTTGAACCTGCTGCTCCGGTTGAACCTGCTGCTCCGGTTGAACCTGCTGCTCCGGTTGAACCTGCTACTCCGGTTGAACCTGCTACTCCGGTTGAACCTACTGCACCGGTTGAACCTGCTGCACCGGTTGAACCTACTGATCCGTCTTCACCTGCTACTCCGGTTGAACCTGCTACTCCGGTTGAACCTACTGCACCGGTTGAACCTGATGCACCGGTTGAACCTACTGCACCGGTTGCCCCTGCTGCACCGGTTGAACCTACTGATCCGTCTTCACCTGCTACTCCGGTTGAACCTACTGCACCGGTTGCCCCTGATGCCCCTGCCGCACCTGCTGCACCTGCTGCACCTGATGCACCCGCTGCCCCCGCTAATCCGTCTTTACCCGCAGCGCTTGTCTCACCCTTAGGTCCTTGAATTCCTTGAGCGCCTAGTTCTCCTTCTGGTACCTGAGGAGTCTGATCTACAGAGATTTCAAAAGTACCGGAACAAGAAACCACAAGCAACAGGATTAGTAAGGTCGACAGGAAAAAGAACGCTCTAGGACGCGTGATGGATACGAGCATGACGGGCGAATTATATGACCAACCACCGATTGACGTTCAAACTTCCAATCGAGCACGAACTAGCCGTGCTGTGGCAGGTGACGGACTACCGGAGCTGAGGTGGTGTCGTGGTGAAGGCGTGATGCTCTGAACGCGAAACGACCCCTCCGGAGTGCGAAGAGGCCGTTTCTGATTCCGGTTGCTGTCAAAGTTGCTGTCAAACCCAGGATTCTGGAGATTGACTGCACGATGCCAACACGTTTAAGTGCTGCTGGTCGGGGAGCCGGGATTTGAACCCGGGGCCTCTTCGTCCCGAACGAAGCGCGCTACCAAGCTGCGCCACTCCCCGAAAAAAGCACGAGGTCTGATTATACGGCGCTATTGACCGCGATTCCGCTCTGGGTCAACCGGATTTCAAGACAACTAGGCGCCCGCCGATCAAACCGTTCGCGCTACACCACCACCGGTGGGACGATGGACTCTGGATCCTCGCCCCGTGCCACACGTGAAACGTTGGCCGCAGCGAACTCCATCGTCTTCTCGGTCGATTCCACCGCCCGGGTCGCCAGATGCGGCGTCATCACTACATTTTCAATATCGAACAACGGATTGTTCATCTCGATCGGCTCGATCTCGTAAACATCGAGCCCCGCCCCGTACAATTCGCCCGCCTTCAGAGCTGCGACAAGAGCATCCTCATCCACAACAGGCCCACGGCAGGAGTTGATCAGGATTGCGGTCTCTTTCATCGCCTTGAACTCGTCCGTTGACATCAAGTGCTTTGTCGTCGGCTCAAGTGGTGTGTGTAGCGTGATCACGTCCGACATTGCGACAAGCTCGTCAAATGAAACTCGTTCGACCTCAAGTTCATCCTCGTACTCTTTCGAGAACTCGATTACGTCGTAATAAACAACTTTGCACTCCCAGCCCTGAAGCCGTCGTGCAACCCGTGATCCAATCCGACCCAGTCCAACAATCCCGACCGTTTTCTCAGACAGGTCGTGTGCCTCTTCACGGTGAGGCGCAACGTTCTGGGACCACAACCCTGCGGCGGTATCACGGATCTGCTCGTCGAGCCGACGATATACCGCGATCATCAGCCAGATTGCGTGCTCAGCCACTGCGACAGCATTGCCGCCTCCATTGTTGGCGACGCCGATGCCGATGGCATGCAGCCCCGGCTTGTCGACGTAATCGGTGCCGGCGGACATCGTCTGAACCAGCTTCACCGTCGGTACCTGCTTCATCACGTCAACCGACAATTTGGCTGCATAGCCGTGAAGAATTGCGACCGTGTCCTGTAGTTCGGCAACGAGATCGGCTTCAGGCTGCTCCGAGTTCACCCATACGACTTCGGCGTCGGGACCGACCTCCGCCACAAGACTCTGGAACTCGGCCAGTTGCTTCTGTGTACGTTCGTTATCGGCGCTAACCAGCGCTACCTTCTTCGGGGACATTCCGGTCCTGTTCCCGGCCTTCAATGGCCGTTACTAATGTCGTTTTAAGTGACCGCTCCACGGGCGCACGTGGTGGAACTCCGCCGGATTATACTTAGTCGTTGCCCTTGCGTCGGCATGGGCATACCTTTTGGGACCCTATTTTTAGATTTTCGGGCCGAATTAGCGGAACGATTGCTCTAAACCATTCGAAATTCTCGATACTAAAACGTTGCCGGCGGCTTGACTGAGAAAATGACCACCCAGAACAACCACCCAAATAGCGTCACCGTGCGCGTACCTGCGACTGCCGCGAACCTTGGACCGGGATTCGATTCGATCGGTATCGCCGTCGAGATGTGGAACGAAGTCACGGTCGAACATGGCCCGTTTGAAGTTGTGAACGAGGGTTCTGGCGCTGAATTGATCTCAACAGACGACTCCAACTTGGTCGTCATGGGCGCCCGCGCTGTCTACACGGCTCGAGGTGCCAGATTCCCGAACCTGAAGTTCCACTCAATAAACGAAATCCCGCTTGCCCGAGGACTCGGAAGTAGCTCGGCCGCGATCGTGAGCGGCATTTTGGCAGGTTCCGCACTCCAGGGCGATGGTTGCAATCCATCTGAAGCGCTTCAACTTGCTGCCGTGATTGAGGGACACCCGGACAACGTCGCCTCCGCAATCCTAGGCGGTTGCCAGATCGGAGTGAAATCGGGCGACCGGTGGATCACCTCAGAGATTCCATTGCCGGAAGACCTGCACGTTGTCGTCCTTATCCCCGATTACGTTGGCGAAACGTCAAAGGCCAGAGGAGTACTGGACGATCAAGTGTCACGCGAGGATGCAGTGTTCAACATTGGACGGTCGGCCCTGTTGGCGAACGCTCTAGCGACCGGTCGCCTTGAGCTACTTCGCTATGCCACCGAGGATCGACTGCATCAGCCTGCCCGCTCCGGCATATACAAGGGGCTTAATACCATCATTAAAGCCGCACTTACAGGCGGCGCGCACGGCGCATTCTTGTCTGGCGCAGGTCCATGCGTCATGGCATTTGCGACCGGACGGGAATACACCGTCGCATACGAAATGACCGAAGCGGCACGCCTCCACGGCATCGAAGCAAGCACACGCGTCCTTCGGCCGACGAGCCGGGGGGCATACCTGGTCGATTCGGAACAACAAGGATGACCACCAGTACACTCGAAACAAAATCCGTGATTGTCCATAAATACGGGGGGAGCTCCGTTGCAGACGCCGAGAAGATCGCCACGATCGCCCGCAAGATCTGTGATCGTGCAGAGACTGGCGTCTCCATGGTGATCGTCGTATCGGCTATGGGCGACTCTACGGATCACCTCATCGAATTGGCGAATGCCGTCTCCGGCGAGCAAACACCGCGCGCGCGCGAGCTGGACACCCTGCTTTCCACGGGCGAGTTGGTCACATCAACTCTGATGGCGATGGCTATAACGGCGGCGGGCCACCCGGCGGTCAGCCTCAGTGGGCAACAAGCCGGGATTCGCACCGACACGACCCACGGTTCGGCCCGGATTGCAGACATCAAAGCAGACCGACTCAGGCGTGAGCTTGGCAAAGGACGTGTGTGTGTGGTCGCCGGCTTCCAGGGCCTCGCAGAGAATGAAGACGTGACCACGCTGGGTCGCGGCGGCTCCGATACGACCGCTGTCGCGCTCAGTGTTGCCCTCGAAGCCGAGCGCTGCGAGATCTACACCGATGTGGACGGTATCTACACAACCGACCCACGGTTGGTGCCTGCCGCTAGAAAACTGGCCGAGATCAGTTACGACGAAATGCTTGAAATGGCGTCGCTCGGAGCCAAGATGAACCCTCGGTCCATAGAGCTCGCCGCCGTTTACGATGTACCCATCCTTGTAGCGTCTGCCTTTGAAGACGTGCCAGGCACGCTAATCCACGGAGGTCCCCAGATGATGGAGATCCGCAGGGCCGTCACCGGCGTCGCGATCGACCGCGATGTCGCGAAGATCACGGTCCGCTCAGTAGAAGACAGGCCAGGAATCGTCGGACAGATCTTTGTTCCATTTGCGGAAGCAGGGATTAGCGTTGACGTTATCGTCCAGAACGCCTCACTTGAGGGTCTGACAGACGTGACCTTTACTGTATCGAGGGGCGATTTCCAGCGCGCGCTTGATCTGACAAAAGAGACATGCGCAGATTTCGCACAGGACGTTGTAGGAAACACCGGGCTGGCCAAAATGAGCATCGTCGGGACCGGTATGCAGAATGGCCCCGGGTACGCCGCCACCATGTTTACAGCTCTGTCAAAAGTAAATGTAAATATAGAAATGATCACGACGTCCGAGATCCGCATCACCTGCGTCATAGACGCCGGGATGATCAAAGAAGCCGCCAACGCGCTTCACAGTGCGTTTGAGCTCGATGCGACGGGCGGATGACCGTTGTCTGCCCCCTTCCTCGCCGTAGTCGTACCCGCTTACAACGAAGAAGATCGAATCGCGTCCAGCCTTGAATCACTGACCAACTACCTGTCGAAACAGTCGTACACGTGGGAAATTGTGGTCGCCGATGACGGCAGTAGTGATGACACGGCCTCGATAGTGACCGAAGTTGCGGAACGCTTGCCATCGACCCGTGTGATCTCGCTGCCCCACAGGGGCAAAGGCGCCGCCGTCCGGTCCGGAATGCTGTTCACCGACGCCGAGTGGCGGTTTCTCTGCGATGCTGACTTGTCTATGGAGCCAGAGCAGCTGGAGTTGTTCCTACCTGGTGGATCACCGCCAGCCGAAGAGATCGTTATCGGTTCTCGTGAAGCGCCGGGTGCGAACCGAATTGGCGAACCGGCAAACCGGCATGTTAAGGGCAGAACGTTCACACTGGCGGTTCGGCTCCTGGCGTTCAGGGGCATCGAAGACACGCAATGCGGCTTCAAGCTGTTCAGGGGTGGAGTGGCGGACCAGATCTTCGGGCGACAGAGACTCGATGGCTTCGGGTTTGACGTCGAGGTGCTGTTCATGGCCCGCAAGATGGGTTTCACGATCCGTGAGCAGGCGATCGACTGGTACTACCGCGACGGAAGCTCGATGACGTTCCTCAAAGGGATTGGCGGCTTCCTAGACATCGCCCGGGTACGTCTAAACTGGGCCATAGGCCGATACCGTGGTCTCAATTCCGACTAATCGCCCGGTCCACAAACCTAAACTCACCGTAAGGCTCTCGAGGGGACTGTCTCGCAGTCAGGCACCATGATCACCAGCGACGAACAACTCCGGGGCATCCTCACGGGCTACCGAAATATCGCCGTAATCGGACTCTCACCAGACGTCTTCAGACCGAGTAACAGCGTAGCTATCTACCTCTTGGACCACGGTTACAACGTGATCCCAATCAACCCGAGCGTTGACGAAGTACTCGGCCTTCGAAGCTACCCATCGCTTGAAGAAGTCCCGGGCCAGATCGACATAGTTGATGTATTCCGTCGATCGGAATATGTTCCCGACATCGCCCGAGAAGCCGTAGAAATAGGCGCAAAGGTCCTCTGGACACAGCTCGGCGTCATAAGCTCAGAGGCTGCTGAAATAGCCGAAAACGCCAGCCTGAATGTAGTAATGGACCGCTGCACTGTAATAGAACACCGGCGATTGGTAGCGCAGACCAGTTCCTAAGGGCATGTGGTCGCATGCTTAATTCCCTGAATCGCCCGGACGCCCCCGTCTTAATACCCACCCTGAGGATCTCGGCGTCACCGCCCGACAAACATGGTGTAAGCGCGGATAGTCTTTGGCCCCTACGATGTGTGCCACTTAATCTAACTCCGGCCGCTTCTCCCACACCGCCACTAGGCGCCTGCTATCACTTGTGAACGGCTCTCTCTGCCAACCCGACCAACGCTCACGCAACTTCATTCCGGCCAGCTCTGCCATCAGATCGAGTTCCGAAGGCCAAACGTAGCGGAACGGCATCGAAAAGTATTCCCAATTTCCGTCGACCAAGTTGAAATGATGGGACGTGAGGCCCTGCTCGGAGACCTTATATTCGTCAAACCCCAGCCGCTTATCGCTGACCTCCCAAGCCCGAACCGTTTCACCGGTCGGTAGTCGCTGGAGATCAGGAAGTACAACCTCGATTACGAAGCAGCCGCCAGGTTGAAGATGTGCGGCTACGTTACGGAAGCAAGCGATCTGCGCTTCCTGCGTCGTGAGGTTCATGATCGTGTTGAACACGAGGTACGCAACGGTAAAAGATCGGCCCACCCTTGCTGTCGCGAAATCGCCGATCGTGACGTCGATATCCTTGCCGCCGGGCTTAACCCGCAACTGCGCAATCATCGACTTCGAGATCTCGATCCCGTGGACTTCCACCCCGCGCTGCGTAAGTGGCAGCGCGATGCGTCCCGTTCCGATGCCAAGTTCAAGCGCACTACAGTCAGAGGCGAGCCCTGCAAGAAAGTCGACTACTGGATTAACAATCCCTGGGTCGAACATCTTGGCCCAAGACTCGTCGTAGTTGGCTGCCACTTGTTTATTAAAGTGCCCGTCATCGTGCATGGAGCGATTTTATCAAGAGGTCGTTCGCTGAGACGTTTATGTACGTCACGCCCTTCGAGGTACTCAGGGTGGGTGTTGAGCGCTCAGGCTTGGATTGTGTCGGCAGGCTGGAGCGGATAGTTATTCGTTCCGACTGAGTGGTCAAGCGATTGTGCCTACGCGTATCCCAACCGAGCGAGTACCTTGCGAACCGCCGCGATAAGCGCTTCGATGTCCTCTTCAGTGTGGATGGAAGATACTGTTCCCTGACAGCTTGGCGAGAGTAGGAAACCCTCGTTCTGGAGGCCCAGGAACATTGCCCGAGTCATTGTCTTGTCGTTCGTCATAGAGGATCGGTAGTCGGTCACGCGTTCTGGGGTGAACTGCAGACACCAGAGTGACTCCACACCGGTCACGCCCATCGGCGCCTCTACCTCGGCGATCAGCGAACGGAGCTTCTCGCGAATCACGGCACCCATCCGTCCGACGTACTCGTACACCTCGGGCGTTGCCGCCTCAAGCGTTGCTATACCCGCCGCGGCCGTCATCGGATTGCCGTTGAAAGTACCTGCGTGCTGAACCCGTGGAGCGCCGTTGCTCGGGTCGTACAGCGACATGATGTCGGCACGCCCCCCAAACGCTCCCACAGGTAAGCCCCCGCCGATTACCTTGCCGAACGTCGTCATATCGGGCGTTACGCCGTAGTGTTCCTGTGAGCCGCCGCGTGCGACCCGGAATGAGATCACCTCGTCAAAAATCAGGATGATGCCGAGTTCTTGTGTGACGGCCCGAAGACCCTCAAGAAAACCCGGTTCGGCGGGAACAAATCCGTTACGACCGTTTACCGGTTCCACGATCACACACGCCAGATCGTCGGCGTTCTCGCGAATGATCCGTTCGCAGTTCTCAATGTCGTTGATCGGCATTACCACCGCACCGTCCGTCACCCACTCCGGTAGACCCTCGTAGTCGTCTACCGAATTCGGGTCGTTGGCGTCACCGGCCAAGTCCAGCTTTGGCGCAACACTCACCGCAACCGAGTCATGCGTACCGTGATATCCGCCCTCCATCTTGCCTAGCTTCTGCTTGCCGGTGAACGCTCGCGAAGCGCGGATGGCGTTCAGCGTCGCCTCGGTCCCGGAGTTTACGAACCGCACTTGCTCTACGGACGGAACACGCTCAACGATTATCTCCGCCCAGCGAATCTGGAGCGGCGAAGGTCCTGGGTAGGACCAGCCTTCGTCGACCTGATCCTGCATCGCCTTCACAACGGCGGGATTGCGGTGACCGACGATCAACGTCGTCATGTTGTTTATGAAATCTGTGCGTACGTTGCCGTCTACATCTGTGATGCACACGCCATCGCCCGCGACGATGTACGCCGGATAAGGCGGCCAGTAGATCGAGTTACGGGAGTCTCCGCCCGGGAGGAATTTGGACGCCTTGGCGTTGAGGGCCTGAGACTTCGGGTTCTGGGCAATGTACGTGTCTATCTCGCGTTGAAGAGCATCCTGAACTGTCATCGATTAGACCCCGGCTATAACTCTGATTATGATCGTAAGATGGCGCGCAACGGAATACTACTCTCCGGCAGACCATCTGCGGGACCGGCGCTCATGCCTGATGTACCGACGACTTTCGAAGCTCCGCCAGTAAATTCGGTAGCGCCGTGGCCGCCGACGCCCGGATAACGACATCGCAGTCTGATGTGAGGCGCGTGTCAGATGTGTTGATCTCGATCAAGGTCGCTCCGTTGGCGTGGGCAATCCTGGGCAGCCCCCCGGCGGGGCGAACGGTCGACGAACTGCCGATCACAAGTACGCAGTCAGCACGATCGGTCTCGGCCCGCGCGGATGCCAGGACCTTTGGCGGTATTGGCTCGCCGAAGAGTACCGAGTCGTACTTCACCGGGCCGCCGCAGTTCCCACACGGCGGCGCGGGTTGTCTGGCAAATAGATCGGGCCGAGGCGTCCTGTTTTCACACTCAACGCAGCGTAAAAAGCGCCTTGACCCATGTATTTCTACAATGTTCTGCGTCCCGGCCTCTGTGTGTAGTCCGTCGATGTTCTGGGTGATGAGCGACCGTATCCACCCGGCCCGCTCCATCTCGACGAGGGCGTCGTGGCCCGGATTTGGATGAGCGTCGCTGACCGACTGACGCAGCTCAGCGACCCAGGGCTCTACCGCGCGCTCTATCTCGCGACGCCACCACGCCGATGGGTCCTCAAGGAAGTTCTGATAGCCGTTTCCAGACGGTGTGCCGTGTCTTGTCCATAAACCGTCCGGCCCGCGAAACGGTGGGATTCCGCTCTCGACGGAGATTCCCGCGCCGGTCATGACGATCGCATACTCGCTGGATGCGATCAGGCGGGCGGCGGCATCAACCGAGTCAGCGAGATCAGTCGGCGACACGGGTCACCTGACCTGACTCAACCGTCATGAGGGTGGCGCCTGCTAGGAACGAGCCCTCCACGCGGTCGAAATCGGTCGTAGTGATCAAGACCTGTTCGTACGAGGCTACGTTTTCCAGCACCAGCCTCCGGCGCTTTTCGTCCAGCTCAGATAAAACGTCGTCCAGCGCGAGTACTGGCGTTCGCCCTGTTGCCGCGGTGACGAAAGCGCCCTCGGCTAGTCGCAGCGCCAGCGCGATTGTGCGGGCCTGGCCGCGTGAGGAGAATGCTCCGGCCGGTTCATCGTTCAGTCTCAGCGCCATCTCATCACGATGCGGCCCTATTACCGTTTGTCCTTGCCCGATCTCGCGCGGCCGAGCCGTCACCAGCGCCCCGCGCATGATCGAGATCAGATCTGCAGTCGAGTCAGGGATTTCGTCAGGGCCGTCCTCGGCGACCGCCGAGATACGGGGACGATACTGCACGCCTAACCGCTCGCGGCCTCCGGAAAGCGCCAAGTGCCTCGGAGCTGCTTCCTCCGCGAGCCGCTCAACGGCGCGG
>CAUZKS010000064.1:0-9414 GCA_963580625.1 Dehalococcoidia bacterium
ACTCCCTGCCGGCTTCTCTGGCGGCCGTGTATCCATCGTCTGCGGTCGGACGTACTGCGTGGGAGAGAAGCCCGAGGTCGAAAATGTTCGCTGCGGGCACGATCGGGATCACGGCACGGCCGATCTTGAGACCTCGCCCTTTCTCCTCAAGAAATCTCACAACCCCGGCCGCCGCATCAAGGCCGAAAACACTCCCGCCGGCGAGCATCACTCCGTGAATATGCTCGCGTGTGGCGAGCGGATCTAGAAGCTGTGTCTCGCGACTGGCAGTGGCCGGACCACGTATGTCGACCCCGCCGACGGCCGGTTTATCGACCAGCACCGCGGTGCAACCCGTGGCGTGCTCAAGGTCGGTGTAGTGACCGACAGAAATGCCCGGGACGTCGGTAATCCGTCCCCGATCAGGAATCCAGGAGCCCGAAGTTGTGGCGTTGTACGTCAATTTGCGATCGCTCTAAAACCCGGGATCCGCTTCAAAGTCGGACGTGCGCGTGGGTGAGCGGGCGGCAACGCCGCGGGCCGGGTTATCTTCTCGTAGATCTTTGTGACGCCGTACGGCTGCGCTTGATGCCCATGCCGTCGGCTAAAGGTCTACGGGTAATTGCCCCGTCACTCACCTCTCCGCGCCCGGCGATGATTCGTCCCCGGACTGTATGGAGTTAGCGGTGGGCCATGAGGTTATCACGAACGGATTCACGATATGTGATTAGTACCGGTAACATCGAGTGACGTCGGGTATTGGATACTCGCTTCCGGATAACTCAGAGCGGTCGTATACTCGCCCGAATAGTCTTTTTTATATGGTGCGTCGAAATTCGTAATCTGGCCCGATTTCAGGTCAGTTGACGAACTTCAGCCGCCGGTAACAACAGGCCAATCAATTCGACCTCTAGTACCGCTTACGGGGGTACCCGCCAAGTTGGCACAGATCAAAGAACTAAAACGCGCATATGGCTTCGACGATGTTGCAATTGCTCCCGGCGAGGTAACGGTTAATCCGGAAGGGGTGAACACATCGTTCACTCTGGACGGGCACGAATTTGCGATCCCATTCCTGGCGTCGGCGATGGATGCCGTCGTCAACCCGGCGTTCGCCGGAGAACTGCACCGGCTTGGCGGGCTTGCGGTACTGAATCTGGACGGCCTGCAGACCCGATACGCAGACACCGAAGAGATCTACTCAGATATCGCAAGTAAACCCCGGGAGGAGGCGACCGCTTTCCTCCAGAAGGTTTACAGTCAGCCGCTGCAGGACGATCTCGTGTCCCAGCGAGTTGAAGAGATAAAAGCAAGCGGCGCCACGTGCGCCGTTTCTGTTATTCCGGCAAATACGAAGCGACTTGCGCCGATAGTCAAGGAAGCTGGCGCGGAGATCATTGTCGTGCAGTCCACCGTGACCACGGTCAAGCACATCTCGAAAAGCCTGCGTGGCCTGATCTTCTCCGAACTTGTCGAAAGCATCGGACTGCCGGTGCTTGTCGGCAACACGGTCAGCCCCGAAGTGACACGGCAACTGATGGAAGAGGGCGTTTCCGGCATCCTGGTCGGGGTCGGACCGGGCGCAGCCTGCACCAGTCGAGAGGTTCTGGGGATCGGCGTTCCGCAGGTCACGGCGACTATCCAGACTGCGTTCGCAAGGGACCAGTACTTCGAGGACACCGGCCGATACGTCCCAATCATCACGGACGGCGGCATCAGGACCGGGGGGGATGTTTGCAAGTCGATCGCCGCAGGGGCTGACGCCGTCATGATCGGCACGCCGTTTGCGCAGTCGCATGAAGCTCCCGGACTTGGTTTCAACTGGGGTATGGCCACACCGCACTCCTCCCTTCCGAGGGGCACGCGTATTGAGGTCGGCACGAAAGCTAGTCTTGAGCAGATCCTGAGAGGCCCGTCCTCCCTAACGGACGGTACGCAGAACCTGGTCGGCGCACTTGAGATTTCGATGGGGATGGTCGGCGCGTCAAACGTATGGGAGATGCACGAGGCTGAGATGATGGTCGCACCTTCGATCAAGACGGAAGGCAAGATATTCCAGCATGCGGGGCTGGGTTCGTAGACTTCCGATCTTTGTAGTTACGGAACGGCGGATCCGGCGTAAACACCGACACACGGTTATCTCTGCGTACCTTGCCGGGTATGGGCCCGGAAGGCGGCAGTTGAAGGAGTTGGCCCGATTCCATCCTTTCGCGCCCCCCGCGGCACTTACGACATACTCCCTGACGATCAGCCTTACTGGTCGTTCGCACTCGAAGCTGCGGCCAAAACCGCTGCACGATTTGGCTACGGCCGGATAGACACCCCGTTGTTTGAGCAGACCGACCTGTTTGAACGCGGCGTTGGCGACGCCACCGACATAGTCCAGAAGGAGATGTACACCTTCGAGGACCACGGCGGTGATTCGCTCACGTTGCGGCCGGAAGGGACGGCGGGCGTCTGCCGTGCCTACATCGAACACGGCCTGCATAACCAGCCACAGCCGGTGCGGATGTACTACACCGGGCCTTACTTCAGATACGAGCGCCCCCAGGCTGGACGTTTCCGGCAGTTACGTCAGTTTGGTATCGAGGCGATCGGAGATGGTTCGCCAAATGTGGACGTTGAGGTGATAGAGCTCGGATGGTCCTACATCCGGTCCCTCAACATCACCGGCACGACGCTTCGGGTCAACAGTATCGGAGATTCTGAGTGCCGACCGGCCTATCTCGACGCGCTGCGTGAGTACTACCGTGGCCACATCGACGAGGTGTGCGACGACGACCGACAACGGCTTGAACGCGCGCCGCTTCGTTTGCTGGATTGTAAGAAGACCCAATGTCAGCGGATTGGCGACGCTGCTCCGAAATCGACCGACTTCCTATGTGACGACTGTGAAGCGCACTGGACTTCGGTAATTGCGTTGCTTGGCGGCCTGAAAGACACCTATCCGGACCTCGCTTACTTCATCGACCACCGCTTGGTACGTGGCCTTGATTACTACACACGCACCGTGTTTGAGATCGAGCCGGAGAGAGCCGCGGGGCAGAGCACACTACTTGGTGGCGGCCGCTACGATGGACTGATCGAGGAGATTGGCGGGGTGCCAACGCCGGGTATAGGGTTCGCCCTCGGGCTGGACCGTATAATTTCGGAAGTGAAGTCTCAGGAGGGTTTTGTCCCTCCTGGGATCGGGCCAGATGTCGTGATCGTTCATCTTGGAGACGAAGCGGGACTGCGTGCGTCTGCACTGGCCGCTGGACTTCGGGACGATGGCATTGGGGTGCTTGTTGCTCCAGCCGGACGCAGCATGCGCGCGCAGATGCGTTACGGCAACTCGATGAATGCCCGGTACGCGCTGATCATCGGCGACCGTGAACTTGAGTCAGGAGAAGGCTCTCTGAGATCGCTCCAGGACAACGGAGGCCAGAGTGGGGTGTCATTGAGCGTGGAAGTCATCGCAAAGGCCCTCCGGGGCGGCTAACTAGATCTAACCGATCGCTTCAGGTGGTCGCGCCATGTCCCACCTCCACAACGGCCCAGATAATCCATGCACCGCCTGCGTGATATTCTGAATTCGTGTTTGATTCCACTCTTCAAAAGATACAAGCGATAGTAGATCGCCATTCCGAAGTCGAACGCGAGATGTCCGACCCGGCTGTCGCGACTGATCCCAATGCGATCCGTCGCCTCGGCCAAGAGTACTCGCGTCTCCACGACATCGTGGAGTTGGCAGGTCAACACGGGCGTGTGGCGGCGGAACTCGAGGGAGCTCAGGATATGCTGGCGGCCGAGAGCGATCCTGAACTGGCCGAGATGGCGCGCGACGAAGTCCAGGAGTTGCAGTCGGACGAAGTTCGCCTCACCGAAGAGCTGGAATTGGCTCTCCTGCCGCCGGATGCGACAGCCGAGGTCGACGCCATCGTCGAAATCAGGAAGGGAGCTGGCGGTGACGAGGCAGGTCTATTCGCTGCCGAGCTTTACCGGATGTATCAGCGCTACGCCGATTCGGCCGGCTGGAAGGTCACACTGGTGGACATCAATGAATCAGGAATTGGCGGCATTAGCGAAGTTATTTTTGAGGTCCACGGCAAGGGCGCATTCAGCAGATTAAAGTTTGAGAGTGGTGTCCACCGGGTCCAGCGTGTCCCAACAACAGAGTCGCAGGGACGTGTCCACACCTCCACGGCGACTGTCGCCGTGCTGCCAAAGCCGGACGAGCTTGAGATAAACCTGAAGCCGGAAGATATCCGGATCGACATTTACCACTCGGGCGGCGCCGGTGGACAGAACGTGAACAAGGTCGCCACCGCTGTACGCATGACGCACCTAGAGACGGGACTCGTCGTCACATCTCAGAAAGAGCGATCTCAACTTCAAAACCGCCAGCATGCCATGGGCATCTTGAGTGCCCGTGTGTGGGATCTTCAACTGCGAAAGCAGCAGGAGGAGATCGCGGGAGATCGCAAGGCGCAGGTGGGGACCGGAGATCGCTCCGAGAAAATCCGTACCTACAACTTCCCGCAGAGCAGAATCACGGATCATCGCATCAACCTTACCAGCCACAATCTTCCACGTGTGCTTGAAGGCGGCTTGGACGAGTTTATCGACGCCCTTCGACGGGACGAACAGGCCCGAAAGTTGGCGGCGGTCGGCTCCGGGGATTAACGAGGCCTTGGAACGTTCTGGGGACCGCACCGGGGAACCTGCCGGCGCGTCTTTAAAAGATCTTTTGGAGCGGACCCGCGCCCGACTGAAGGCTGTCGGTATCCGGGAGTATCAGCTTGAAGGCGAACTCTTGCTTCAGCATGTGTTGAATATCGACTCCGCTCGTATGTTCGCCGCGCTGAATGACCAGGTCGAGCCTGCGGTCGAAACGCAGCTGTACGGATTGACCGTCCGCCGTGAATCGCGCGAGCCCCTCGCATACATTACAGGCAGAAGGGCCTTCTACGGCCGTGAATTTGAAGTCACTCCGGATGTTCTTATCCCGCGTACAGAGACGGAGTTGCTGGTAGAGCTAGCGCTGGGCTGGGTTACGGAGCATCCAGAGTTTCCGTCTGGTGTTCGTATCGCCGATATCGGGACCGGAAGCGGCACTCTGGCGGTCACGCTGGCCGCTGAGCTTCGTCATGCCTCTGTGGACGCCGTGGACCTGTCTCCGACGGCGTTGGTCGTGGCGAGAGCCAACGCCAGTCGATTTGGCGTCGCCGATCGTATCGAGTACTTCGAGGGCGACCTCGCCGCGCCGTTAGCTGGCCGAAACTATCAGCTCGTTGTTGCCAACCTGCCATACGTGAGGTCTGACACGCTTGAGTCAGCACAGGAGGAAGTGCGTCGGGAGCCTGTGTTAGCACTGCTGGGAGGAGAAGGCGGTCTCGATGTCGTGCGTCGCCTTGCGCCGATGCTGGAACCCATCATGGATGCGTCCGGCAGCATCGTGCTCTTTGAGATCGATCCTCTGACCTATGTAGGGACCGTAGGAGCGCTATCGGAAGCGCTTCCAAGCGCCAGTGTCAGGGTGGAACTGGACCTAGCCGGACTGGAACGCTGCGTGGTCGCAGAACTCGGCTAACAACCGGTAACGCCAGAACCAGGACGCGAAACACCCCAGACGATCATCGCCTGGGGTGTTCCTTTTGATCTTGATAAGCGCCCAATCGGATCCGTCCCGCAGGGCATAGCTGCCCAGCCGGGTCTAGCGCTTGGTGTACTGAGGCGCCTTACGGGCCTTCTTGAGGCCGTACTTCTTGCTTTCCTTGACTCGGGCATCCCGCGTCAGGTGGCCGCCGGCACGCAGGGGAGCGCGCAGGTTGGGGTCCATCACGAGAAGCGCACGGGCGATGCCGTGTGCAAGTGCACCGGACTGGCCGGACGTACCCCCGCCGGTGATCTTGGCGACAACGGTGACGTTATCCATCATCTCGGTCGCTCGAAGAGGAGCGGTCGCCTCGAAGATCATCTTCTCGGCCGGAAGCGCCTCATTGGCGGGCCTCCCGTTGACGGTAATTCCGCCGGGCGTCGGGAACAGACGAACGCGCGCAACTGCGCTCTTTCGGCGACCCGTTCCGTAGTAGTAGTGCTGGTCCGTCAACTAGGCATCCCCTTTTTTGGAGCGCGCAATTTCCGCGCCCGTGACCTGCGCCTCATGCGGGTGTTCCGGTCCGGCGTAGATCTTAAGCCGGGACAACATCCGAGCACCGAGTTTTGTCTTCGGCAGCATTCCCTTGACGGAGTGCTGGATGATCCGATCAGGATGCTTGTCCTGCATCGTCTCGTACGAAATTCGCTTCAGATTGCCCGGGTACTGACTGTGCCGCAGGTACTCTTTTTGCGTTGCTTTGTTGCCAGTGATCTTCACCTTCTCGGCGTTAATCACCACAACGAAATCTCCGCTGAGCAAGTGCGGGACGTAGCCCGGCTTGTGCTTGCCCATCAAAGACATGGCGATCCCCGTGCACAGACGACCAAGCGTCTGTCCATCGGCATCGATCACTTGCCAGTCTGATTCAAGATCGCTGGCGCTTGGGTTATATGGCTTGAGCCTGATGGTCATCTAATCGTTGCTCGATCTCTTGTGGTGCGCGGAAGTCCGGTCCCGTCCGCACCTGGATAGTTTACCTTCGTCAAACACAGTCCGCGAGCCGGAGCGAGGTCTTTTGCAAGTCCACGCTCTGCTCGGTCAATCAATTCCTGGAACTGATTGCCTTCCATCTGAGCGCGGCCCACACGGACCAGTGCTCCGACCATGCGCCGCACCTGCTGGTGCACAAACGCATTTCCTCGGATATTGAACTCGACCTCGTCCCCGTTTCGGTTGACCCCTGATTCCTCCACCCGCCTGACCGTGATCGCATCCGACGGAGTTGCCGGACCGGCGAACGACGCAAAGTCGTGTTCACCATTCAGGCGGGAGGCGGCCTCTTTCATCGCTGAATCGTCCAACCGATGCCTAACGTGTGCCGTTCGGAACCGAGAGAACGGCGATCGGGAACGCCGGTCTTTGATTGTGTATCTGTACTCCCTGCTCGTTGCATCCCGTCTCGGGTCAAAATCGTCTGCGACTCTTGAGGCGCAGACGATTGCGACGTCGTCGGGTAGATAGTGATTTATCGCGTCCCGTATCTTCTGGTCGTTCAGTTCGGTCTCGACGTTGAACGCCCCGACCTGTCCTGTTCCATGCACGCCGGCATCGGTTCGGCTGGCCAGGTACAACCTGACCGGCTTGCCGAATATCGTCGGCAGGACGCTTTCTATCTCTCCCTGTACTGTCCGGTCCGTGGCCTGCAGCTGTGAACCGTGCAGGTCCGTTCCGTCATATTCAATTACGAGCCCGATTCGCATTATCGATAAATCGAAGCCCCAGAGCGCCCCGGAATGTTTCTAGAAACATCTCGGGATCCCGGAGTTGCGAATCTGACTAGGAAACCAACTCAAGTATGACCATCTCGGCTCCATCGCCTTTACGGGGACCAAGCTTGATCACTCGTGTGTAACCGCCCTGGCGATCTGCGAACTCCGGGGCGATCTCGTCAAACAACCGCTTCACGACACTAGTGTCGGTGATGAAAGCGGCCGCCTGTCTGCGGGAGTGGATTGAGCCCTCTTTGCCGTGCGTAATCATGCGCTCAGCAAAGATGCGTGACTCCTTCGCCTTCTGCAGGGTTGTCTTGATTCTTCCGTGTCGGAGCAGGTCCGTAACCATGCTGCGGAACATTGCTCGCCTGATGTGACCGGGCCGACCAAATGCTCGGCCTGAAACCTTATGCCTCATTCTCGGTCTCCCCGGCGGTTACCGCTGCGACTTCTTCTGCACCGTCCGAGCTGGCTTCTCCGGAGTCACTAAATCCAGCGGACTCACCCTCGGCACTGTCGGCCGGCGGGTCAGGCGACCAGAAGCCCTTCTCCTCAAGCCGTTCATACAGCTCGTCGAGAGACTTCTGTCCGAAATTCCTGATCCTGAGCAGATCACGTTTTGGCATCTTAAGAACTTCACCGACCCGGTGAACACCGGCTCGCTTCAGGCAGTTAAGTGTGCGCGCCGAGAGGTCGAGTGACTCAACAGGTGTGAGAGCCTGACTCGATACGGCGGTATCGGCACTAAGCGGGTCTTCATCGCTCCGACCAACCTCAAGATTGGCAAAGAGGAGGAAGCGGTCATTCAGTTGCGCTGCGGCGTTACGTACCGCCTCCATCGGGGTCAGAGTTGCGTCGGTCCAGACCTCAATGACAAGGCGTTCCAGGTCGGTCTTCTGACCGACACGGGTCGACTCGACTTTGAATCCGGCCTTGCGCACAGGGGTGTACACCGCGTCCACGGGGAGCACGCCGATCGGAAGACCGGTCTCGTGCGCCGCAGGGATGTAACCCGTTCCCTGTTCGACGTTCATTTCGACAGAGACACGAGCCTCTGCCGAGTCCAACGACAGCAGATGGAGTTCAGGATTGACGATCTCAAAGTCGGACGACGCCATGACGTCTCCGGCCTTCACTTCGCCCTCACCATCCACCTCAAGCCGCAAGCGGCCCGGCCGATCCGCGAGGGAGCGAAGCCGCATGCTCTTGATGTTCATCAAGAGCTCGGTGACCTCTTCCTTCACGTGCGGGATTATCGAGTACTCGTGGAGTACGCCGTCAATCTTGACCCAGGTAACTGCCGTGCCGGGCAGTGAGCTTAAAAGCACGCGCCGGAGAGCGTTACCAAGGGTGGTCGCCCAGCCCCGTTCGAGCGGTTCTGCCGAAAACATCCCGTAGGTGTCGTCCATCTCTATGATCGAGAGGGCGAGCTGTGGGACTTCAGGAGCCGCGGGTTGTAGCTCTTCCGTTGTGGGGAGCCCATATAGGTTATCTAGCATCGAGGAAACCCCTTAGCGCTTGGAGTAGAACTCGACGATCATCCGGGTGTCGACTTTGGTGTCGATCTCGGATGGGGCAGGCAAAGCTGCAACAGTGCCGGTTGCGTTTTCGGCGTTCAGCTGTAGCCAGCCGGGAACCGTGCGCTTTGGCAATGTTTCTTTCATCGTCTTGAAGTAGTTATTTGAACGCGACTGCTCACGCCACGAGATCACATCGCCGGGCTTGACCATGTATGACGGGATGTCTACCCGTCGCCCGTTGACCTGAAGGTGGCCGTGGTTGACCAGCTGCCGTGACTGATTTCTTGACTCACCGAAAGCAAGCCTGTAAACCACGTTGTCCAGTCGACGCTCAAGCAGTTGCATGAGTCGGTCACCGGTCACACCGGAAGCGCGCGTCGCCTCTTTCATGTAGTTGCTGAACTGGCGTTCAAGCGTGCCGTACACGAATCGGGCCTTTTGTTTTTCACGCAGTTGCGTACCGTGCTCGGAAATCCGGCGACGTCGCTGCATCCCTGCGTTTGCGGCCTGCTCGCCCGGAGGCGACCGCCGCTTGTCAACGGCGCAGCGCGGCGTGTAGCAG
>CAUZKS010000065.1:0-9265 GCA_963580625.1 Dehalococcoidia bacterium
CGATCATTCGATTACTTTGCAACGGATGGCCTTCGGGAGCTGTTCGAAGAGATTTCCCCGATCGAGGACTTCAGCGGAGGCCGTTTCGCCCTCGCATTCCTCGGACACGAGATACGGGAGCCAAAATTCACCGAGCGCGAGTGCCGCATAAAGGAGACCACCTTCTCCGCACCGCTTTACGTAACGGTGGAACTTGAGGTCAAGTCCGGGGACTCGGCAGGCGAGAAGAAACAGCAGACGTTGTTCATGGGCGACGTCCCGATGATGACGCGCAACGGCACGTTCGTCATTAACGGTGCCGAACGTGTTGTCGTTTCCCAGCTTGTCCGCTCGCCTGGCGCCTACTTCACACGTGATATTGACCCCGCCAGCGGTCGTGCACTCAGCAACGCCAAGTTGATCCCGTACCGTGGCGCATGGGTGGAGCTTGAGACCAGCAACAAAGACCTGCTGTCGGTCAAAGTAGACCGCAAGCGCAAGACCCCGATTACGACCCTGCTCCGCGCACTTGGATATGGCTCCGACGAGGACATCAAGGAGCTGTTCAAGGACGTAGACATCAACCCGGATCGTCAATTTATCGACGCCACACTGGCGCGGGACACGGCCGTCACGAACCAAGACGAGGCTCTCGTTGAGTTCTACCGCAGACTACGACCAGGTGAGCCGCCAAGCGTGGAAAACGCAAAGGCGCTTATCGAGAGCCTGTTCTTTAACCCGCGCAAGTACGACCTCGGACGGGTCGGTCGATACAAGTTGAACCGCAAGCTCGGCGACGAAGCGACGACGGAAGATCGAACGCTGGTCAAAGAGGACATGGTCGCCCTGATCCGGCGCATGATCCGTATTAACAATGGCGTGGCCCGCGAGGACGACATCGACCACCTGGGCAACAGGCGGGTCCGGGCCGTTGGTGAGCTGATCCAGAATCAGCTGCGGATCGGGCTCCTTCGTATGGAGCGCGTCGTCAAGGAGCGGATGACAACGGAGATGGACCCGGCGACGACTACGCCGGCCGCTCTGGTCAACATCCGCCCTGTCGTAGCATCTGTCCGAGAGTTCTTCGGCGGCTCCCAGCTTTCGCAGTTTATGGACCAGACCAACCCGCTGGCAGAATTGACGCACAAACGTCGCCTTTCAGCACTTGGTCCTGGAGGCCTGTCACGTGAGCGTGCCGGATTTGATGTCCGTGATGTTCACCACTCCCATTACGGCCGGATCTGCCCAATCGAGACTCCTGAGGGTCCGAACATTGGACTCTTGGGCTCGCTCGCCACATACGCACGCACAAACGACTTCGGCTTCCTTGAGACGCCATACCGCAAAGTGCTCCACGAGATGTCCACGGATAACCCGGACTTCATCGGGCACAACGTGCTCGAAGCCCTCGTCGACCAGAACGGCAAAGAGCTCATGCGGGCCGGCGGTCGTATCCCGCGGCGTATGACAGAGCAACTTGCCGAGATGCCAGCGCAGACCGTAGGCGTCAAGGCGTTCGTCTCCGCCGACCCGAACGACGTGTCGTACCTGTCCGCCGATGAAGAAGAGACCTACATCATCGGCCAGGCAAACACGGAACTTGATTCGAAGATGCAGTTCGTCGGTAACCAGGCCGAGATCCGTATCGGAGAATCGTTTGCCCTCGAAAACCCGGCAAACGTACAGTTCATGGACATCTCGCCGATGCAGATCGTATCCGTATCTACGTCGCTGATCCCCTTTCTTGAGCACGACGACGCCAACCGTGCGTTGATGGGCTCAAACATGCAGCGACAGGCGGTCCCGCTACTGAAGCCGCAAGCGCCCGTGGTGGGTACCGGCATGGAGGCACGCGTTGCGCGTGACTCCGGACAGGTTGTGCTCGCCGAAGAGGCGGGGCTTGTCATCGAGTCAACCGGCCTCGAGATTAAGGTCCTGGGCGACGAGACCGGACAGATTATCGAGTACCCGCTGACCAAGTTCGTGCGCTCAAACCAGGGCACGTGCATCAATCAGCGGCCGATCGTAAACAAGGGAGACATCGTTGAGATTGGCCAGCCGATGGCCGACAGCTCCTCTACAGACCGTGGGGACTTGGCCCTTGGCCAGAACATCCTCGTGGCCTTCATGAGCTGGGAGGGCTACAACTACGAGGACGCCATCATCCTGTCCGAGGACATGGTGAAGGATGACCGGTTTACCTCCATCCACATCGGCAAACACGAGGCTGAATCACGTGAGACCAAACTCGGGCCTGAAGAGATAACCCGTGACATCCCGAACGTTGGCGAAGATAGCCTGCGTGATCTTGATGAAGAGGGAATCGTCCGTATCGGCGCTTACGTCGAGCCGGGCGACATCCTCGTCGGCAAGATCACGCCGAAGGGCGAGACCGAGCTGACCGCAGAAGAGAAGCTGCTCCGGGCCATATTCGGTGAGAAGGCACGCGACGTGCGTGACACCTCGCTGAAGGTTCCGCATGGACAGCGCGGCAAGGTCATCGACGTGAAGGTGCTGACCAAGGAAACCGGGGATGATCTCCCCGCCGGCGTCACCAAGCTGGTGCGCTGCTGGATTGCACAGACACGAAAGATCACCGAAGGCGACAAGATGGCGGGACGCCACGGCAACAAGGGTGTGATCGCCAAGATCCTCCCCACTGAGGACATGCCTCACCTGCCCGATGGCACCCCGATGGATATCGTCCTCAACCCGATCGGCGTACCGTCCCGAATGAACCTTGGACAGGTGCTTGAGACACACTTGGGTTGGGCCGCTGGCACGCTCGGTTATGACGCTCAGACGCCGGTATTTGACGGCACCAAGGGTGTCGAACTTGAGGACGCGCTCGCACGTGCGTGGATGGTCAACGAGTCTGGCGCCAAAGACCGGCGCAGGTTGGATGACTCGACCATCAATAAAGACGTGATCAGCGCGTGGCTTGAGGAGCGCGGTCAAAAATACGACGAACTGTTTGACGAATCCAAAGACGGCATCGCCAGCGAGGCCTGTCTCGGAATGTGGCTCAAAGAAAACAGCGACCTGCACGTTAACGGGCAGAACCGCCAGGAGCTCATAGACGAGGCGAGGAAGCTAGAGAAAGAAACTCGCAAATCTGCGCCGGTGTTCGGAAAGATGGAACTCATTGATGGCCGGACCGGCGAGACATTCGACGGGCCGATCACCGTCGGCAGGATGTACATCCTGAAACTGATCCACCTTGTTGAAGAGAAAATTCACGCGCGATCAACCGGACCGTACTCCCTGATCACGCAGCAACCGCTGGGTGGTAAAGCCCAGTTCGGTGGCCAGCGATTCGGTGAAATGGAGGTGTGGGCGCTCGAGGCTTACAGCGCCGCGTACAACCTCCAGGAGATGCTGACGGTCAAGTCAGACGACGTTGACGGTCGGGTCAAAACTTACGAGGCGAACGTCAAGGGCGAGGATGTAATCCACCCCGGCGTTCCGGAATCGTTCCATGTTTTGCTCAAAGAACTTCAGGGTCTTGGCCTCTCGGTAGAGCTTTTGAACCAGGAGCAGGACGATTTTGCGCTGTCTGGAGACATCACACACCGTGCGCTCACTGCCGGACCGAAAGGCGGAATGTGGGGCGGAGGCGTTGTCGACGAAGAGGCGCTAGCCGCAGCGGCCAGCTTGCTCGCAGAAACGAGCGATGTGCAGGACGAAGCCGTCCTCGCCGCGGACGGCTGGACGGACTCCCCGACAGCAGGCTCATCGTCCGATCAGGAGAGCGAATCTGAAGATAGAAGCTAACCGTTTCTCGGAAGGGCCCGAGGACGCACAGGAAGAAAATTCTGAACCCTCTAACGCAGAGCTAGATAACGAAGAGTCCAAGGAGTAAGCGACCTCCTTTTGTCGACGTTAATAGCCAGAACCTGAGACACCCCAGAGGGCCAGACGGCCCGATGGAGTGGAGAGGACAACTAGACGAATGACCACACAGGCAGCTCCAGAGTTCAACTCAATACGCATCTCCCTGGCGTCGCCAGAGCAGATACGGGCATGGTCCTTTGGTGAAGTAACCAAACCGGAGACCATCAACTACAGGACGCTCCGTCCAGAAAAAGACGGACTATTCTGCGAACGTATCTTCGGCCCGACAAAGGACTGGGAGTGCTACTGCGGTAAGTACAAGAAAATCCGCTACAAAGGCGTCGTATGCGACCGCTGTGGCGTCGAGATTGCACGCGCCAAAGTTCGACGTGAGCGCATGGGCCACATTAGGCTTGCAGCTCCGGTAGCGCACATCTGGTTCTCCAAGGGCACGCCATCACGGCTTGGCCTTCTGCTGGACATCTCACCGCGCAACCTGGAGCGGGTCCTCTACTTCGCGCAGTACATCGTGACCAGCGTGGACGAGGAAGCACGACAGCGAGCGCTCGAAGAACTTGAGAGCTACCTCGTCGCAGAGACGACGCGTATCGACTCTGCAGCCGAAGAGGCTATCGGTGTGATCCGTGCCGCCGCTCCCCCGGAGCCGGAGCCGGAGCCGGAGCCTGAACCCGAACCGCTTGCCGAGGGCAAGAAGCCCAAGAGGGTCAGTAAGCCACGGAAAAAGACCAAGAAGCAGATGGCTGAAGAGCTTGAAGCTGAACGGGCTATCCGCGGCGCACACCCGGTCGAGTCCCAGGTGATGGCAGTCGAGGACCGCTTCACAGAGGAACGCACCGCCGTTGAGGAAGAGATCGGCGCAAAGATCGACGAGCTGAACGGGATCGCAATCCTAGATCTGCTCACCGAGTCCCGGTACCGCGAGCTTCGTGACCGGTTCGGTGAAGTGTTCAGGGCCGGAATGGGCGCAGAGGCCGCCCTGGAAATCCTTTCTACCCAGTCACTGGAAGATCTACGTGACGGGCTGCATGACGAGGTAAGGACCACGTCCGGGCAGCGCCGCAAGAAGGCCATCAAGCGCCTGCGCGTCATCGAGGCCTTCGTCAAGTCCGGCAACAAGCCGGAGTGGATGGTTCTGACCCAGCTTCCGGTGCTTCCGCCCGAGCTTCGCCCGATGGTGCAGCTGGACGGTGGCCGATTTGCTACGTCAGATCTGAACGACCTCTACCGTCGTGTCATCAACCGGAACAACCGGCTGAAGAGGCTGCTTGAACTACAGGCACCGGAGATCATCGTCCGCAACGAGAAGCGCATGCTGCAAGAAGCCGTAGACGCGCTGATCGACAACGGCCGGCGTGGCCGGGCGATCTCGGGTAGCCACAACCACAAATTGAAGTCGCTGACCGACCTCCTGCGGGGCAAGCAGGGCCGTTTCCGGCAGAACCTGCTCGGCAAGCGTGTCGACTACTCCGGCCGTTCGGTCATCATCGTTGGCCCGCAACTCAAGCTGCACCAGTGTGGCCTGCCTAAGAAGATGGCGCTTGAGTTGTTCAAGCCGTTTGTGATGAACGCCCTTGTCGTCCGCGGTTACGCGCACAACATCAAGAGCGCAAAGCGGATGGTTGAGCGGACACGCCCGGAGGTCTGGGACATCCTCGAAGAGGTGATCAAGAACCGACCGGTGCTCCTGAACCGTGCGCCGACCCTGCACAGGCTCGGCATCCAGGCCTTCCAGCCAACTCTAGTTGAGGGCCAGGCGATTCAGATCCACCCGCTCGTTTGCAAGGCGTTCAACGCCGACTTTGACGGCGACCAGATGGCGGTCCACGTACCGCTTTCTCGCGAAGCTGTTCTTGAGGCGCAGAGGTTGATGCTCAGCACGTACAACATGCTGGCGCCAAGCTCAGGCGAACCGATCGTTTCTCCGACCCTGGACATGGTTCTTGGCAACTACTACCTGACGGGTGTGGATGGCGAGGACCTTGAGCAGTCAGATTCTGAAGACGTTTCAGAACTCTCCGACGAAGTAGAAACTTATGAATCCTCCGAAAATGAGGACGCGAAGATTCGCCGGGTCTACTCCGATTTCGGCGATGCGCGACTGGCGCACGACCTCGGCATTATCAAGCTACGAGAGTTGATCAACGTGCGTTCTCCGGAAGAAGGGGAACTGCTCTCCACGACCGTAGGACGGATCATCTTCAACGAGACGGTCCCGGAAGAACTCGGCTACCAGAACATGTTGATCGACTCCAATGCGATCAGCGAGCTGGTAAGTGAGGCCTACGGAACGCTCGGTAACGAGCGGACGGCTGAGTTCCTCGACGAACTTAAGGACCTCGGATTCCGCTACGCCACGCAGTCCGGTACGACTATCGCCATTAACGACATCGTCGTCCCCGCCGTGAAGGGCAAACTCCTGAATGAGGGCGACGCACAGATCGCTAAGCTCGACGACCTGTTCCTACAGGGAATGATCGACGAGAAGAGCCGGTACCAGGAAGCGGTCAACATCTGGATGGCCGTCAACGACAAACTCACCGACGCTGTTGAGGACGAACTCCCGAACTACGGCGGGATCTACACCATGGCCCACTCAGGGGCCAAGGGAAACATTCAACAGATCAAACAGATGGCCGGCATGCGTGGGCTGATGTCCGACCCGAAGGGCCGAATCATCGAGCTGCCGATTCGATCATCCTTCCGTGAAGGCCTGTCGGTGTTCGAGTACTTCATCTCGACTCACGGCGCCCGCAAGGGACTGGCTGACACGGCGTTGCGTACCGCAGACAGTGGCTACCTCACCCGCCGACTCGCAGACGTTGCACAGGACGTTATCGTCCTGTTCGAGGACTGCGGAACCGGGAACGGTGTGTGGCTTGAGGCGGCACAATCAGACCTCGACATCCCGCTCGTAGAGCGGATCGCGTCCCGATACCCGGCGATGCCCGTCAGCCACCCGGAGACGGGTGATGTTCTTGTGGACATCGACACGCTGATCACGCCCGCACTAGCGGCCGAGATTATCGCCGCCGGTGTTGAGCGTGTGCTAACCCGTTCACCTCTCTCATGTGAGGCGACTCGAGGTCTCTGCCAGCGTTGCTACGGCGCATCTCTGGCCAACGGCCAGCGTGTGCTGCTCGGAGAAGCCGCCGGCATCATCGCCGCGCAGAGCATTGGCGAGCCTGGCACGCAGTTGACCATGCGCACGTTCCACACGGGTGGAGTTGCCAGTGCGATAGACATCACGAGCGGTCTGCCGAGGGTTGAAGAACTCTTCGAGGCTCGACAGCCGCGTGGAATGGCGATCCTCACCGAGGTCGATGGCACCATTGAGTTGTCTGAGACCGTGGATAGCCGATTTGTGACCGTGCGGAACTCCGATATGTTCAGCGAATCCTACGACATTCCGTCCAGCCACAAGGCGCTGATCAAGACGGGTTCATGGGTGAATGCTGGCACGCCGATCATCGGCATCAAGAAGACCGTGAAACTGACCGAGGAAGAGGTCGCTCTCGCACTGCCGGACGAGATCGTTTCAGAGGCCGGTGGTAAGGCATCTATCTCAAAGGGCGTCGT
The DNA here is from genome assembly GCA_963580625.1 of Dehalococcoidia bacterium. Taxonomy (GTDB): domain Bacteria; phylum Chloroflexota; class Dehalococcoidia; order Lucifugimonadales; family Lucifugimonadaceae. The sequence goes on from CAUZKS010000065.1 coordinate 7,411, forward strand.
TACAGTGACGTGGGAAGACACCGAGGAACGGCAGTACGCCATTCCGGCTGCGGCCCACATCATGGTGAACGACGGCAACGAGGTGGAGGCAGGCACGGCGCTGACCGACGGCCCGAAGTCACCGCAGGACATCCTACGGATTGAAGGCCACCAGAGCGCGCAGGCTTACCTGACCCAGCAAGTGCTCCGGGTGTATCGCTCACAGGGTGTGCCGATCCACGAGAAGCACGTCGAGGTGATCATTCGCCAGATGATGCGCAAGGTACGCGTTGACACGCCCGGAAGCACCGACCTGCTGCCGGGTGAGCTCGTGGATAGGCTCGTTTACGAAGAGATCAACAACCAGGTGATCTCTAATTCCGGCGAAGCCGCAACGGCAAGCCCGGTACTGCTGGGCGTGACTCGTGCATCGCTGAATACCGAGAGCTTCCTCGCAGCCGCATCCTTCCAGGAAACGGCACGGGTGCTCACGGAAGCCGCGGTGAACGGCTCCGTGGACCATCTGCTTGGGCTCAAGGAAAACGTGATCATCGGCCGGTTGATCCCGGCACGACTTGACCGTTCGGAAGAGGGACGCAAGAAGCTCGGGCTTGACCAGATCAAGGACCGGATTGAGGGCACCCTCACCGGAACGACGCAGGCGCCACCATCCTTCGAGGAGGCCCTGGCCTCTTTCGGCGGTGAAGCAGCGCTCATCGCGGCCGGCGGCGGTGTGGTAGACCCGGACGCTGTTCCGAAAACAGATGCTACCGCGGTCACAAACGGCGGAAGCCCAATCACGGTGGACCCGAGCAAGGACTCATCCGACGATGGAATAGCAAATTTGCTGTCCGCCATCATGGGTAGTGACGATGACTCGTCAAACTCCAAGTCGGACAAGGCAGCGGAAGCGCCCAGCGGCGACGATTAATCATCGCTCCGGTAATCTGGACGTTCCAAGCTTATAAAGAAGCAACTTGCCGAAATAAACAAGGGGCCGGGCTTAACTGCCCGGCCCCTTGTCAGCTACAATCCTTGTCCGAGTTGGTAGTACGGGCGATTAGCTCAGCTGGTTAGAGCGCAGCGTTGACATCGCTGAGGTCGGAGGTTCGAGTCCCTCATCGCCCACCACTACTTTCCATCGGACAGGCACCTTTACAATTGAACTCATGACTCCACTTCCGAGCCGAACATTGACTACGAGGGCGCGCACCGTATAGCGGTTTTCGCGCCCGACCCAACGCGTGAACGCCATCACGGTGAGCGCGCAAGTCAATCGTTTCAGTCGGATCTCCTGCCCGAGAGGTGATCCGCCCCCGCAACGGCCGACAACACTGGCCGTTTTTATCAGGAGTCCTATCGTGTCCGCTCAGCAATCATCATCTGACGTCAGTTCAGACCTCCCAGACCTTCGTTATCGCATGCGGCATTCGGCCGCGCACGTGATGGCGGAGGCGGTGATGAAGTTGTTCCCGGAGGCGCAAATCGCCATCGGACCACCGACCGATGATGGGTTCTATTACGACTTTGAGGTCTCACGACCGTTCACTCCCGAGGATCTCGAGCAGATCGAGGCCTTGATGCGGAAGACGGAAAAAGCCGACACTTCCTTCAGCGGCGTAACGCTTTCACGTGACGCGGCTCTCGATCGTTTCCAGGATCAGAAGTTCAAGCTCGAGCTGATCACCGATCTCCCTGAAGACGAGGAGATCACCGTCTGGAGCCATGAGTCGTGGGAAGACCTGTGCGCCGGGCGTCATGCCGAGTCCACGGGTAAGATCGGCGCTTTCAAGTTGCTCTCGGTTGCCGGCGCCTACTGGCGCGGCGACGAGAATCGCGAGATGCTGCAGCGGATATACGGCACCACCTGGGAGAG
>CAUZKS010000066.1:0-9257 GCA_963580625.1 Dehalococcoidia bacterium
TCCGATACGCCCCGTCCGGTGACGCGCGGGTCAACTACTACCACGTGCGCGAGGACGCTATTGACCGATTTGCTGACGCGTATGCCGATCGGATGCCTGACGACGTGGTACTCCTCACTCAGGACGAGATCGAGAGCCTTGAACTGCTCGGGCCCGGCGTTATTCCCACGCGAACGCGTGATCGCATGGGTGACTACATTGCTATATGCATGAGCACGGCCGTTTTCGCATGGTCAGCGGCTAACTCCATTGGCCCGGATATGTCTCGTCTCGTGTCCCACCATTCCGGGTTATCTCCCGACGAGGTTCGCATCCCGTTGATCATCGCCGACTAGTCAGACCCACTCGTTTCAAGCCTCTGGAGGGTGCTGATTGTGGATTTAACCTATGCCGTGCGATGCATTCCCGATGTCATTCTTAGGTGCCAGATACCTGAGCATATTCACATTTCCGCCCTCGCCCGCCTCGCCAGCCCGGACGTGTGGCGGTATCCTCCGGTTCTACTGATCTACGCTACGCGCACTTTGGGTGCTCACAGGGTGGATCCTTCCTTCCAGTCATCCGGCTGAACAAGAACCTCCGGGGGAACACATGCCGAAATCGCCGGACCCATCAAGTACGCGCGAACAAACAGGTTTAAGAGGCCAACCGGACCGAGAACGGTTCGTGAATACCGCCGCACGCCTCGCTGCAGAGGTGTACGACTTTCACGAGCGCTGGGCGCTGGAGCCGGGAACGCCGCTCGAGGTGATCATCAAACGCACCCCTATGCTGGATGAAGAGGTGCGCGAGTTAAAGCAAGAGGTTGAAAGACCAGTTTCCGAATTCGATGAAGCAGCGATGGCTGAGGAAGCGGCAGATGTTCTTTTTGTGGCTCTTGGCCACATGGAGCAACTTGGCGCCGTTGGACTGAGCGGCATGAATGCGGTGACTGAAAAAAACGTCGCTAAGACCCCAAAGTCTCACTTCAAACACCCCGTATCCGGCAAAGTGACGCGCATTGGCCGGAAAGATTCTCCGCAGGCTGAATCGAGGGGCCGATCGTGAAAATCTCCGGTATAGAGATTTTCGAAATCAACCCGGCCGAAATCCTCGGCCCGGGAAGAACATGGCTGTTCGTTCGGGTCGACACAGATGAGGGGATCAGCGGTTGGGGAGAAGCCACCAACTCCGGAGCCGGCTCTAACACGCTTATAAAGACGGCGATCGATCTCATCACGCCGGACCTTGTCGGGGAAGATCCGGCCGATATAGAGCGTCTCTGGCACAAGATGTTCCGACGCTTCAGCTATCTAGGCTCCCGCGGACTTCCAACGGCGATGACCGCGGGTATCGATATCGCGCTGTGGGACATCAAGGGCAAAGCCACAAATCGGCCAGTCTACGATCTCCTGGGCGGTCGTTTCCGCGATGAAGTTCGCCTCTACGCCAACTCATGGTTTGAGGGGTGCAAGACGCCAGATGACTACGCCCGAGCGGCCCGCGAACGGGTGCTGCCTGAAAAACACACCGCGCTGAAGCTCGACCCGTTCAGGGAAATGACGGCGACCCATCACATGTTCTCCGACGGCCAGATCTCGCCCGAGGGTGAGCAGGAGGGCTACGACATCGTCAGCGCTATCCGAGAAGTTGTAGGGCCGAAGCACGAAATCCTTATCGACGCACACGGCCATTTCAATGTCCCAACCGCGATAAGACTCGCCAACAATCTGTACGAGCAGTCGAACATTGCGTGGTTTGAAGAACCAGTGCCGCCAGAGTCCTTTGAGGCCCTGAAACAGGTACGAGAACACACAAACGCCCCGCTCTGCGTCGGTGAACGACTCTACACACGCTTCGACTTCGTACCGCTGTTCAAAGACCGTCTTGTCGACTTCGTGATGCCAGACACCGTCTGGTCTGGCGGCATCTCCGAGATAAAGCGGATCGCATCCCTAGCAGAAGCACACTACATCCCAATTTCGCCACACGCCGTCCCGTCAGGACCGCTCTCGCTTATCGCTTCGGCCCATGCCATGACCACCGTCCCTAACTTCTACCGGCAGGAACACGGGATGCGCGCGATCCCTTTGCAAAATATGCTGCTCTCAGAACCTATGGACATCGCCAACGGAGTCATCAAGCTCAACGGCAAACCCGGGCTTGGCTACGAGATGAACGAGGAAGAGTTGCGTTCCCGGGCGGTGTAGGCACGTTCCACTGACCACGCTGGATCGTCTGAGACTGTTCTTTTCGCGCGTCCCTTAGCCCAAATCCGGGCCAGCAGGAGTACCCTCTGCGGCGACCTCCCGCATCTACCCGGCCGGACGCGCGGGCCAACATCCCAGAAACGACCTCCCCTCAGTGGGCCTCGGAGCCATCGATGAAGATCACCAAAATCACCCCGTACCTCGTAGCCAACGACACCATGAGCGGGGCCAACAAAAGCCTCGGTTGGAACTGGCTCTTCGTGAAGATCGAAACCGATCAGGGCATCACGGGCTGGGGCGAATCCGGCGTCCAGGCGCGAGGAAGCGGCCCTGTAATGGTTGAGGCCGTGAAGCTGGCGTCAGAATCCCTGATCGGCGAAAACGGAGCCGACATCGAACGGCTGTGGCACAAGATCTACCGCAACTTCAGCTACCTCGGCTCCCGTGGATTTGGCACAAGCCTTGTCGCCGGCTTCGACATCGCCCTATGGGACATCAAGGGCAAAGCGGCGGGGATGCCGGTATACGACCTGCTGGGAGGCCGATTCCGGGATCCGGTGCGCCTCTACTGCAACGTCTGGTTCCAAGGCTGCGAAACGCCGGAAGAGTACGCAGTCGCAGCCCAGAAGAACCTGATAGACCTTGGACATGAAGCATGCAAACTGGACCCGTTCAAGGAGATGCTGCCCTATCACACCATGTACCAGGATGGGCAGATCAGCGAGGCGGGCGAACAGCAGGGCTACGACATCGTCGCCGCCGTTCGTGAGGTCGTCGGGCCGAAGTTCGAAATCCTGATCGATGCACACGGCCACTACAACGTCCCGACCGCCATCCGACTGGCCAACAATCTGTTTGAGCAATCAAATATCGGCTGGTTTGAAGAACCACTCCCGCCCGAGGGCACAAAAGCCCTCAAGCAAGTCCGGGACAAGACAAACGCTCCCATCTGCATCGGCGAAAGACTCTTCACGCGCTGGGACTTCCTGCAGGTCTTCGAGACCGGAGTAGCCGACTACATCATGCCGGACACCGTCTGGACCGGTGGTATCTCAGAGATCAAGAAGATCGCGACCATGGCTGAGGCGTACTACATCCCCATTTCGCCTCACGTCGTGCCCGGCGGCCCAATCGAGCTTATCGCTGCCGCGCACGTGATGAGCACCGTCCCCAACTTCTACCGACTCGAGCATGCCCAGTCGTTAATCCCGGCCCACAACAACCTTCTGCAAGAGCCGTACGTCATCAAAGACGGAGCCATCCACCTGACCGACAAACCAGGATTGGGATTCGATCTAGACGAAGAAAAAGTGATCGCCTCGTCAATAAACCTGTAGATGGGAACCCACCTAAGGCACGACACCGCGTCCTGAGACTCTCAGTCCATCCTGATTCAAAGTTGGGAATAAACGCCGACGAAACGGAGAATCTTCACAAGCGAGATCATATGATCAATAACGATGTGAGCCATCCGGCCGATAATCCCGTGTTAACGGCGATCCGAAATCGCAGGACCGTGCGCGAATTTCTTGACACGCCTGTGCCACGTAATGTCCTAGAACGCGTGATCGAGGCGGCCACCTGGGCGCCAAACCACCGGATCACGGATCCATGGCGATTTATCGTGCTGCAGCATGGCGATAAGGCACGCTTCGAGGTCGCCCAATTGATCCACGATTGGACGCTCGAGAACATTCCGAACCCCAATCGAGACACCCGCAAGAAATCGGCCGAATCGGCACAGCGCGAAATCCTTGATAGCCCTTCATTCATGTACGTCTATTCAGTGCCCGGGGCCAACGAGGAAGTCACGCGCGAAAACTACGCCGCTGTGTGTTGCGCGGTGATGAACCTGTCCCTGGCAGCGTACGCAGAAGGCCTCGGCGTTGGATGGTCGACCGGAAAAGCGACCAAACCAGAGAATCTGGCAGAGCTCATCGGTGCAGACCATTCATGGGACATTGTCGGCGCGCTGTTTATTGGCTACCCCGCCCACGTGCCGGACCGTCAGCCAAAGGGCCTGGACCACTGCGCCAGTTGGCTGTGAGAGCCACAGCGCGGCGCTCGGGCCGAGAACAAGGTTATTGCCTGAGGGACACTTCGAGAGCCTCAGTCTGAACCCCGCAGATAGTCTCTCTGCGTCAAAGATCACGCGGTAAAGGCCCTTCGGCTTCGCTCGGGATGACATAGCAAGTCGCCCTTTGAAGACAGGGATCGGGGAGAACGCCACTCACTCAATCACGCGACGCACCCCCACCGAAGCGCTGTATCATCCGCACTCCTTACGACACGGAACAACTACCGGAAAAGAGACCCGATGAGCAGACCGAACATCGTCTTAATCAACTGCGACGATCTTGGCTACGGCGATCTGGGCGTATACGGATCACAGATCAACAAGACCCCTGCCATAGACAAAATGGCCGCAGAGGGAATGCGATTCACTGACTTCTACGTCGCATCGCCGGTCTGTTCACCATCCCGTGGAGCGATGCTTACAGGCTGCTACCCGCCCCGAATCGATTTCGGCGACTTTGACGGCGGCTGGGTGCTGATGCCCGGCGATCCCATGGGCCTAAACCCGAACGAAACGACCATAGCCGGCGCACTGAGCGAAGTCGGTTACACGACTAAGATGATCGGCAAATGGCATTGTGGCGATCAGCCGGAGTTCCTTCCGACTCAACATGGATTCGACAGCTACTTCGGGCTGCCGTACAGCAACGACATGGGTCGGCAGGTCGACGACCCACTGACGACAGACCCCGAACGCATTGAGCGCCTTCGGGCCCGACCACCACTGCCGCTAATCCGGGATAGTGAAGTGGTCCAGGAGCAGCCAGATCTGCGGGCGCTGACCGAGCGTTATGCCGAGGAGGCCGTCCGCTTCATTCGAGAAAACAAGGAAGGGCCATTCTTCCTCTACTTCGCCCACATGTACGTGCATCTGCCGCTGTACGCACCGGAGCCGATGGTCAACGCCTCGGAAAACGGCGATTACGGCGCATGCGTTGCCGGAGTCGACTGGGTGACAGAGGTCCTGATGGATGAGCTTAAACGGCAGGGGTTAGACGAGGACACCCTGGTCATCTTCACAAGTGACAACGGCTCCCGCATGCAGGATCAGGGCGGCAGCAATGGCGAACTTCGTGGCATCAAGGGAACGACCTGGGAGGGGGGACTCAGGGTGCCGTGCATCATGCGCTGGCCATCAAAAATTCCCGCCGGTGTGGTGCGTAGTGATATCACGTCGTCGATCGATTTCTTGCCAACGCTGGCCGGTATTACCGGTGCGGATGTGCCGCAGGACCGGATTATCGACGGTACAGATATTTCATCACTCATGTTCACGAGTGATGACGTTAAGCCTCCCCGGGACACGTTCTTCTACTACATGGGTAATCGCCTTGAAGCCGTGAGGAAGGGTAAATGGAAGCTTCACGTCTCCAGAGAGCTACGAGCGCACCAGCAGACAGGCGTTATTAGCCAGGCAGTCATAGACGAAAACGCGGGGACTGTTCCAGGCTTGTTCGATCTTGAGTCCGATATCGGCGAGACAGCAAACGTGTTCGACAACCACCCGGACATCGTGGCAGATTTGTCAGCTCTCGCGCAGGCATGCCGCGTGGACATAGGCGACGAGGCGACCGGGGTGGCTGGCGCGAACATACGTCTGGCGGCACGTGTAGACAACCCGGAGACCCTCACCCACTACGATCCGGAACACCCATACATCTACGCCGAGTACGACAAGTCAGAGCGGGGGTGATGGCATGGCGCGACTTCCCCAGAAGGAAGCTAGAGCCAGAGTTTTCCCAACCACCCTGAGGCTCTCGTAGGGTCCTTCCCCCTCATCTTGGTCGACGGACCACGCGTATTGATCCCCCGAACACACTCGGGATGACCGTCTAACTTGCCCCATCACTCCCGCGAAAGAGGCCAATACGTATCGAGGGGATGGTGATCTAAACTTTCACCAGTTTCTGCATCGACCGCAACTCTGCCGGAATGTCCCAGCCACTGCCGTAATCACTGTGCGACACTTCGGCCACATAGATATTGCCTTTGGAGTCCACGGTGATGCCGTGCGGCGAGAAGAAGCGCCCGGTCTGCGAGCCGTATGGTTCGGTACCGACTTTGGACAGCACTTTCCCGTCGGTGGTCATCACAGTGACTCGCGGCCCGAGATCGATGCCGGTGTCGTTGCTGGAGATCCCGGCAAAGTACTCTCCGATGTACACGAGGTCCCGGTCGCCACGGGTGTCGATATACAGGCAGGCGGCACGGGACAGGTTCACCCATTGGGTCTCGAACTTGCCTTCCGAACTGAACACCTGGATACGGTGGTTCTCGCGATCAGCGATGTAGACCCAGCCGTTGCTGTCGGTCTCGACGTTGTGGACGATGTTGAACTGACCCTCTCCAGTGCCCGATTCGCCCCACGAGAACAGGTGATTGCCCTCCGGAGAGTACTTGTGTACACGGGCATTCGAGTAGCCGTCTGAGACGTAAAACTCTCCAGTCTTTTTATCCACCCCAACATGTGTCGGCACGCTGAACGGCACACCGCTCATCGGCGGGCTGGGCTTATTTGCTTCTCCAAGCGTCATCAACAGCTTGCCGTCCGGCGTGAATTTCTTGACGGTCCCGTCGCCGTTATCGACCGTGAAAATGTTGCCGTCTGGAGCCACGGTCACGCCATGCGGGTTGCTGAACTCGCCCTCACCCCAATGGTCCACCAGATTGCCATCGGCATCGAATACGATCATTGGCGATGTACCACGGTTGAAGACGTAGATGCGGTCGTTCGCATCGACGGCTACAGAGGTGGCTTCTTTGTAGTTCCAGTCGTCGGGAAGCTGTCCCCAGTTCTTACCGGAAACCTCGTACTTGAAGTCGCCTTCTCCGAGCACAACAGGGCCGGACGGCCCATCTGTTGCACGGTGCCCGTCCTGCGGTAATCCGGATTCGAGTTGTTCTACTTCACTGGCCATCAAATCTGCCTCTCGACGGGTTTGGGTGTGAGTTGGGTGCGCGGGCCCGCCCGCTAGTCGTGATAGTACCGTGTGTCAGGCGTCCCGGGAATGGGCTCATCGGCTGGCTGATACATCAGAGCTCATGTTCGACCCGACGAACACGGGCCGAAACGCGATAGAACGCGCTGGCGTACTGTCGTTCCCTGATTAAGGAAGGGGACAATTTGTCAGCACGACAACATCCTGACGCGAGTCAATGGTGCCCTGAGGCCCTCGAAGAGCCGTATTGCGGGAGAACGCCGCTCATCTCGGGAACAAACCACGAGACGCCCGCCCTTCTCCCGGTGGGAAAGGCCTGGTGAGGGAGGACAAAGGTCCATCCGGAATCGGTGTGTCGTCTCCAGACAACCTGTTGGTAAAGGTCCCTCGGCTACCCTGGGGATGACAAGATTTCGTGATGGCCGAGATAACGGCGGGACAAGCGCCGCCAGTACGATATTGTTGCGAAATGCGCCCAGGATGGGGTGGTCGGTTCCGGCCGTCGTTAAAGCGCCCCAAGCTGACGCATCAGGCCTAGATCGTCCCGGTGTATCCACTCTTCCGCGATCCTCCCGTGATCGAATCGAGATAGCGCCATGCCTGTCGATGTGATCTTTGCACCAGTCGGAGCGATCCCCATCCACTGACCGTCGTGCGTCCCGGTCATCGTCCAGCGGCGTGTGACGAAGCCGTCGTCGTCGCTATTCGCGTATATCGATGCCTCAAAACGAAAGTCAGGAAACGCCGCTCTTAACGCCGAAACTTGCGTCTTGATCTCATCAATCCCCACCACGTCAAACTCCAGAACGGGATCATGCCGGACGTGCGCCGGGACCAGTAGCTCGTCCGCAACTTCAAGAATCCCCCGATTCCAGACCTCGTCCACATATCGGCGTATGACGGCCCCGTTAGTTCCCAACGGCATGGAATACCTCTCTACTCAATTGGTCGACGCCGGCATTCCCGGAACAGGCGCGCCCGGCGTCTTCACTCGCAACGAGTAAACGGAGGTGCGGCATGTCAGATAGAGGGTCTTGAAATCGGTTCCGCCCCAACCGACGTTTGCCGGCAGTTCCGGGGTCTCGATCACTCCGAGGAACTCACCGTCAGGCTCCCAGACCCAGCATCCACCGGGACCGGTGCTGAACACCCGGCCTCGCGTATCGACCTTCAGGCCGTCCGGCACACCGCCGCGCTCGCCGATCGGTCGCTCCGCACCCGAGTGGGCGATAAAAGTGTCGCCATCGTCTGGGCCGCCGGGCACGTATGGCATCTCGGCGAATACTCGACCGCTCGATAGCGACCCATCGGCGGCCACTTCATACACGTACATGTGCGGATTCGGTCGGGTGTTCGAGACGTAAAGTAGCGATTCATCCGGCGAGAACGCCAGGCCGTTGGGGTGCGGCATGTCGGTCCCGGCCTGGTGAAGCCCGCCGTCACGGTCGATCCGAAAAACACTGGACGTGCCGATGAGTCGATCGTCCGGCTCCATGAGGAACTGCGGGTCGCTGAAGTAGAGCGATCCGTCGCTCCGGCCCACCACATCGTTACTGCGGTTCAAACGTACGCCGTTGTACTCCGATGCCAGAACGGTCCACGAGCCGTCGTGCTCACGTCGAACCACCCGGTACACGTCCTGCTCACACCACACCACACTGCCCTGCAGGTCGTACGTCGCCCCGTTGGCGCCACCGTCGTTCTCCCGAAGCACTGTTTTTTCTCCAGTGTGCGCGTCTACCAGGTAGTGGATCGCGTCATCGACGTCCGATACATATAGCGCGCCGTCCCGGTGCTCTGGGGACGGTGGCTGCCAGAGTGGGCCTTCCGTGAAGTGGAATCCGGTGGAGAGGAGCTTTGGTTCTCCTGGCTCCAGTACGCGGTCTAGTTTGTTGGGTGTGGTCACTTCTGGTTCCTTGCTTCAGACGGTCGGGTGTCGGCGTGACCGCAGTTTAGCGGCTCACAAACTGTCTGGCTTTGATAGGCGCCCTTGGGGTCGTCCGCCTCCGGCCGAACGTTCCCTCACCCTCCACCCTCTCCCGTTTGGTAGAGG
>CAUZKS010000067.1:0-9216 GCA_963580625.1 Dehalococcoidia bacterium
GATCGACAGGGCGGCGCAGGAAAGGGAATGCATGGTCGTCCGGAAGACCAAAAAGATGCTCGACGTCGAGAAGCGCATCCGCAGGCCGCTCGAGCGGGCCATTCCTGAGATGCTGAACGAAGAGGGCTTTACCGAGACGGCTAAACAGTTGAAGCTGCCGAAACCCACCCTCACCTACTGGATGTTGAAGTTGGGCATCGAGATGCGCAGGGTGGCGCTCGCCCCCGGAGAAGAGATCGAGATAAAGCGGTCCAACGTCTAGAACACCCCAATCCCCCGAACGCCGTCTCATCGTTCTGAGTCGGCCTTCATCCAAGCCTCACCACGAATACGCCCTCCTCTATCCCCGATAGCGGGCGTCCCGGAAACCGATTTGGGAATGCGATCCATTCGTGCCGCCAACAGGCCTCGGGTCTGCTCAATTTACGATTGACTGAGCCTGTTTCGGCTGCTAGATTTTTCTTTGTGAATCACGGAACAATACCGTTTGAAACGCGGATACGTTCGTAAATCGCACCAGATGCGGATCTGAACAGGACCTGAGTTTGCTGTTGGCAGGTACATAAACACGTGAAAAGCGGGGAGTCTCTCAAGTAATGATTTCGACTCGGCGAATGAGTCTGACCGGCCTGTTGATCGTAGGCGCCATCTTCTTTGCAGCGTGCGAGAGCGACGACGGAGAAGTCGTACCGACCCCCGTATTCGAGCCGACGGCCGCCCCCTCGGGCGATGCGCCGGCAGCAATGTCAGTCCCGGACGTACCGGCGGAAGTTGCCCCGGTAGGCGTGCCCGAAGCGCCAGCTCCCCCGGCCGGTGATGCGACGAACGGCGAGGCGTTATTTGCGGCGCAGGGTTGCTCAGGCTGCCACTCGACCGGCGAAAACAGCACTGTGGGACCAGGACTCTCGGGAGTCGGTGTTAGGGCCGAAACCAGGGTCGAAGGACAGTCGGCAAACGATTACCTGACGATGGCCATCAAATCGCCGAACGATTTCCTTGTACCGGACTTCCCCGGAATCATGCCCGGAAACTTCGGATCAAGCATGTCTGAAACCGAGATTTCAGATCTGGTCGCTTATCTGATCTCGATCCCGTAACCAGGTAAAAGCGCCTGTGCCCTGATCCGGCGGCGGCGATCGTCTGGCCCGGTGCAACTCTCGAGAGGGGTGCGCCTACATTCCACCAGTCAGCTTTGCCGGGTATTCCCTAGTCGACGCGCGTGCACGCAACGTTCCCGGCTCCGATCGCACCAGACCCGATCAGCATTAATCTCGGCCGGCTATTGCTCGTACGATCTTCGCCGCCATCACGCCTGCGCCAAAGCCGTTGTCGATATTCACGACGGCGATTCCGGCGGCACAACTGTTCAGCATCGCCAGCAGGGCGGTGATACCACCCAGGCTAGCGCCGTACCCGGTACTTGTCGGAACAGCGATAACCGGCGACTTCACAAGGCCCCCGATCACGCTAGGCAGCGCGCCCTCCATCCCGGCGACCACGACCAGAACCTTTGCTTCACGCAATTCTGGAAGAGATCCCAGCGTGCGGTGCAGCCCTGCCACACCCACGTCCACGATCCGAACCACGTCGCAACCCATCAAACGGGCAGTTTCAGACGCCTCCTCCGCAACAGGCAGATCGGCCGTCCCGGCGGTCACAACCGCCACACCCGATATCGGCGTCTCAGTTGGCCGTCGATCGGCCCACACAATCCCGGCCAACTCATTGAACTGCGCATCGGGCACCGTCGACTTCACGGCGGTGAAACCCTCGGCATCTGTTCTCGTCACCAGGATCACCCCCGAGCGCTCGTAGAGCCTCTCGGTGATCTCGGCGAGTTGAGCCGCGGACTTGCCGGGCCCGTACACGACCTCGGGAAAGCCGGTGCGCACGGCGCGGTGATGGTCAAGGAGCGCATCTCCCGCCTTTTCAAGTGGCAGGCGCCCGAGGCTTTCGAAAGCCTCGCTGGCGCTCGTGTCGCCTGCGGCTACGGCGTCCAGGATGTGTTTGATCTCTTGCGCGTCGATAGGAGAATCTCTTGCTATAGCTGAGGATTTCGGGTGTTCCATACGGGACACCGCGCTGGCGACATACCGGACGCCAATTATATGGCCTATTAAATCCGCACCAAAGTTACTCCCGCGTGCGCTCACTTAATTGACGATACATTGTGGTCACACATATACTCAACCCCATATATTGGGGGTTTAAAGAACTATGTGGATAACCTGTCTTCAAGAGAACATGTCACGTGGACTCGGTGTCGTCGGCCGTGCCGTGGCAACACGCGCCACACTACCCGTCACGCAGAACGTTCTCCTGACGACAGATCAGTCGCGTTTGAAGCTAACGGCTACTAACCTTGAGATCGCGATCAGCACCTGGATAGGTGCCCAGATTGATCACGAGGGGTCGGTGACCATCCCGGCACGACTGCTCACCGAGTTCGTCAACCAACTTCCTGATGACAAGATCGAGATCGATCTGGTCGACAGCTCCAAAGGTGTAGCGCTTGAATGTGCACGCTTCAAGGCGAGTATGAATGGCACGGACGCCGAAGAGTTCCCTCCGATCCCGACGGTCGAAGACGGAACCACGGTAGTCGTCCCGGCGGATGTCCTTAAAGGAGCGATTGAGCGCGTCGCGTTCGCCGCCGCCACAGAAGATTCCCGACCGGTGCTAACCGGCATCAAGCTAGAGATCGCCGGCAACAAGCTCACCCTGGCCGCAGCGGACGGCTTCCGCCTCGGTGTCGAGACGGTTGAACTTGTCACAGGCGTCGAGGAAGACATGGGCTTCATCGTTCCGGCAAAGACGATGCAGGAAGTCCAGCGTCTCATCGGCGATAGGGCGGAAGACATTACGATCACAGTCACAGAGCCCGCCAGCCAGGTGCTGTTCAAGTTCGGCGATATCGAGATAGTGTCCCAGCTTGTGCAGGGCGCATTCCCTGACTACGAAAAGCTGATCCCGGCGAGCGCAGGCACCACCGCGACCGTGAAGTTGCAGGACTTCCTCCAGGCAACGCGTGCGGCGGCGATCTTCGCCCGGGACGGAAGCGGAATCGTCCGATTGATCGTCAGCCCCGGGCAAGACGGAGCACCGGGCAAAGTAACGGTCGCTTCCCGTGCGGAAGAACTCGGCGATAACGAGGGCGAGTTTGATGCGACCATCGATGGCGATGAGGCCAAGGTGGCGTTCGACAGCCGTTATTTGCTGGACGTCCTCGGGGTACTAGGCAACGGCACCGTTACGCTGGAGACCACCACACCTTCAAGCCCCGGCGTAATCCGTGCGACGGACCGGGAAGGCTACACGCACGTCGTGATGCCGATGTTCGTTCAGTGGTGAGTTCGGACTAGTTCCGAATGTACATTATGGCTAACCACAACGAAAATTAAGGTCACGTATCCAGTGGATACCGAAGCGCACGCAACAGCAGTGCAAGTGGTGCGTGGTCACACGATGTCGATGGCAACAGGGCAGTGATCGGACCCTTGAACATTGTCGTGAATCAGGGCGCTCATGATCCTGCTCTTAAATCCGTCGTTCACAAAGAAATAGTCCAGCCGCCATCCAACGTTTATTGATCGAGCGCCGGAGCGTTGGCTCCACCACGGGTACTGGTCCGGTGAGTCGTTGAACATCCGGAAGGTATCCACAAACCCGGCGTCCGTCAGGCGATCCATTCAGGCCCGCTCCTCTGGCAAGAACCCAGACGTCTTCAAATTCTCACAGGGGCGTGCAAGGACTATCTCTTCGCACACGTTTTTGCCAGGAGCGCCAACATGGTTGTGGAGTTACGGGGCGAAACTTCGTACGACGTCTAAGTGGAGCTCGAAGGCGCGCCCGTGCCCATTGAGGGCGCTGGACCGGACCTGATGTATGACGAGAGCGGCGCAAATTTCATTCGGGTCAACGAGTCACGACTTCACGGGCTGCTGGATATGGATGCGTTCGGAGAGCACAGGCTGGTCGTCAGGTCAGACTCCGATCAGTTCGACGTCAATTCATTTGCCTTCGGGAATTACCTACAGGGTCCGTAATCTTCACCCCGTAATCGTTCAGGGGAGCCGTATCATCCACGGCATCTTAAATCTCACGAACTCGCAATCGCACGGACCGGCTTACCCATATCGCCGGTGGATATATACGGAGAGGCATACATGGGCATCCATGACGGCAAGGTCGTAATCGTCACCGGCGGGGCGCTGGGCATAGGCGGCGGCGCATCGCGCGGATTTGCGGAAGAGGGTGCCCTGGTGATTGTGGCGGACAAAGATCCTGATGCCGGCCATCAGACCGTTGACGAGATCAAGGCCGAAGGTGGGGATGCGACTTTTGTCCAGGCAGACTTCAGTTTCTCGGCGGACCCGAAGCGAGTTGTCGCGCAGGCGCTCGCCATCTACGGCGGAGTCGACTTTGTATTCAACAACGTCGGAATTCAGCCACGCACCTCCTACACGAACGCCGAAGACACGACCGAGGATATCTGGGACGCCATCATGTCGGTCAACCTGAAGAGCTACTGGCTGATGGCCAAGTACGCGATTCCGGCGATGCGTAGTCGCGGAGGCGGTGTGATCGTGAACAACGCAAGCGTCCAGGGCCAGCAGTCTGCGCCGCTCGTCACGGCATACGCGGCAAGCAAGGGCGGTGTGTTGTCGCTGACCCGACAGCTATCGATCGACTACGCACGTCAGAACATCCGGGTACTCGCCGTATGCCCCGGCTCGATCGACACGCCGCTGATGCGTGACGCCATCTCTGGAGATTCTGGAGAAGTTCCGGACGATGTGGAGGCGGCGATCGATGCCGCCGGCTCGCGATCTCCGATAGCACGAATAGGGACGCCAGAGGACATCGCCAACGTGGTGGTTTTCCTGTGTTCAGACAAGGCGTCGTTTATGACAGGCGAGTTCGTGAACGTCGATGGCGGGGTGATGGCGCAGGGTGCATGGGCGGACTTGGGACGAACGAAGTAGCATGGCCGCCAGGTCGGAGATTCTCATGTACATGGAACTGAACCTGATTCCAGGTTGGCGTCGCTGGACGGCGGAGTGACGTGGCGCTGCCAGTCGTCAGGACCACGGGACGGACGGTGACGGCGGGGAGCTTCCGTCGCGCATTCAGAGCGGCCTGGATTTTCGCGATCGTCGCCGGCGGTCTTTTGTCGCTCCTCTCCAGTGCTCGATTGGACGCCGACAGTCATGCCTCTAACGAGGTGTTTGTCGTGGAGTTGGACGGAGCGATCACCCTTGTCACCGAACGCTTCATCTCACGTGCCCTCGATAAGGCGGAGGAGGCCGGCGCCGAGCTTGTCATCATCCGGATAGATACCCCCGGCGGCACTCTGGACGCCACGCGGAACATCGTGACCAAACTCTTGGCGTCGAACGTTCCTATCGTTTCCTACGTCGCTCCTGATGGCGCACATGCGGCCAGCGCCGGGACGTTCGTCACGGCCGCTGTGGGATTTGCTGCGATGGCCCCGACAACCAATATCGGCGCGGCGGCGGTCATCACGGGCGAGGGCGAGGACCTCGCGGAGACACTAGGAAAGAAGATCACGGAGGACACGGCGGCGCTCATACGAAGCATAGCCGAGCTTAGGGGACGCAACTCGGAGGCCCTAGAGGCGACGGTCCGCGACGCGATCGCATACACGGCCAGCGAAGCGGTAGAACTGGGCGTGGTGGACCTGATCGCCGCGGACTTGGACGATCTCCTAGTGCAGATAGACGGCCGCGGGATACCGACGGCGTCTGGACCGCGAATTGTTTCGACCAGCGACATCACAATCCGCGAGATCGAGCAGACGATTGTGGAGCGCTTCCTCGGTTTGCTGGCCGACCCGAATATCGCATTCCTGCTGCTGTCACTCGGTGGACTGGGGCTCGTTGTCGAGATCTGGAGCCCGGGACTCGGGATACCGGGTGCGCTGGGCGTCGCCTTCCTGATCCTTGCCTACGCGTCTTTTGGAACCCTCCCGTTTTCATGGGTTGGCATTGCACTGGTAGCCCTGGCCATTGCGATGATAGCTGGAGAGATGCACGCGCCCGGAGCCGGAATACTGGGCACTCTGGGCGTGATCGCGTTGATCCTTGGTGGGTTGTTTCTGTTCGACCCGTCGAGTGGCAATGGGGTGTACGGCCCATCTGTGAGGGTGAGTCTGTGGGTGCTTGGAATTGTGAGCGGCAGCGCGGCGGGGATCGTCGCTTGGCTCGCGTGGGAGATGAGAAAGTCTGAGTCGGAAGAAGCATACGTTTCGGGAACTTCACACGAGGCGTTGATCGGCCAAATTGCAGTGGTGACGCAAGCGCTTGATCCATCGGGCGAGGTGCTGGTTCGTGGCGAGCACTGGCAGGCGGATGTGGCCGAAGGGCTTGTGGTAGACAATGGGGCATCGGTCGTAATTCAGTCGGTCGACAGTTTACGACTGGGAGTGGAACTGGCAGATGAACCGACTCCGGAAGATGGGTCGTATTACGATACCGAACCGGCATAACGCCCGTGTCCGGGCGTTGAGCAGAGTAATAAGTACAGAAAGAGTCGGGAGCCGATGGCGATAATCAATTTTGTTCGGGACTACGAGCGACTTGCTCGGTTCAAGTTCGGACGATTTCAGGGGATGTTGGGACCCGGTGTCGTATTAGCGATCCCGATCGTCCACTCGATACAAAAAATCGATACACGCATTGAGGTCGTGGACATCCCCCGGCAGACCAACATTACGCGGGACAACGCGCCGATCGTGATCGATTTTCTCGTGTACATGAGAGTCGATATCGATGAAGCACAAAAAGCGGTGCTCGAGGTCGGTCACTATCGCGCTGCGGTGATTGGACTGGCGACCACGACGTTACGTGCCGTCATCGGCGATATTGCGCTTGACGATGTCCTGTCCCAACGTGAGCGGATCAATGAAGCGATTCGGACTCGCCTCGACTCCGAGACTGCACGGTGGGGGATCAAGGTCACGAACGTCGAGATCCGTGAGATCGAGCCGCCCCCCGACATTCAAGATTCTATGAACAGGCAGATGACCGCAGAGCGGGTTCGCCGGGCGGTGGTGACGGAAGCTGAAGGAACACGAGAGTCCAGCATCACGGTGGCCGAGGGTGCGCGGCAGGCGACCATCCTGGCGGCGGAAGGTGACCGACAGGCGGCGATCCTTGCGGCCGAGGGTGCGCGGCAGGCCTCTATTCTGCGTGCTGAAGGGTTCGCCGAAGCGCTGAACACGATTTACGGGGTTGCCCAGAACGTGGACCAGAAGACGATGAGCCTCCAGTACTTCGAAGCGCTGAAAAGCTTGGGAGAAGGCGAATCTTCCAAGCTGATCTTCCCGATGGAGTTCACGAAATTCCTGGGCCCGATAGGCGCCATGTTCGGGGCCAACGGGTCAGACGACGACGAAGACTAGGCGGAGTTCCCCGGGTTTCTACCCACAAGGCCTCTCCCACGCCGGGAGAGGCCTTGACGCGTCTAGATGTATGCGATGGCCCCGTCTGAGAGTTTTTGGTCGCCCCTGTACCAGTTCGACTCGAAGGGGCGCTCGGTAATGGCGTCCAGGTCCAGCTCGATGCCCCAGCCTGGCCCGGACGGGATCTCGTGGTGCCCGTTTTTCACGACCGGGGACGATTTGACGAACGACAGTTCGACATCGTTGAACGGGCGCATCTCCTGGATCAGGAAATTGGGGATGGCGGCGTCAAAGTGCAGGTTGACCGTCGTCGCGAGAGGGCCCATCGGGTTGTGGGGTGCGACCGAGATGTCGTGAGCTTCGGCATCTGCGGCGATTTTACGTATCTCCGTCATGCCGCCCACGATGCACACCTCGGGCTGGATGATGTCCGCGGCGCCGGCCCTGAACAGCTCCGTGAATTCGAACTTCGTATAAAGGCACTCTCCGGTCGCCAGCGCATACGGCATTTTCTTACGCAACTCGCCCATGGCGTGCCGGTTCTCCATCCGGAGTGGCTCCTCCATGAACATGGGCGTGTTAACGACGTGCGCGTTCGCCAACTCCAGAAGCCGCCCGGGCTCGAACACCGCGGCGTGGGCGTCCATGCCTATCTCGGCGTCCGGGCCGGCCTCGTCACGAAGCGCTCCAACTAGCTCCACGCCGGCGTCAACCGCTTTGAGCCAGGGGAGATCACGCCAGTTTGCCGGCAGGGGATTGACCTTGAAGGCCGTGTATCCAGCCCCATTGATAGCTTGTCGAACGGTCGATCGCATGGCGTCCAGGCCGCTTCCGTCACTATCACCGAGGTTCACGTCCAGATACCCGCGAATCCTGTCGCGGTAGCGGCCGCCGAGGAGGTCGTACACGGGGATGTCGTACGAACGTGCCGTGATGTCCCACAGGCTCTGGTCGATCCCGGAGAGTGCCGCCAGTCCGGACGAGCCCGGGGGAAAGCGGGCGCCCTGATACATGAGCGCCCACAGGTACTCGATCCGGGTCGGATCGAGTCCGACAATCTGATCGGCGAAGTATCCGACCCACTCTTTTGTAGCCAAGTCCGGTCCAACGCCGTACGACTCGCCAATGCCGGTTATGCCTTCGTCTGTGTGCGTGACGACGAACATACTGTTGCCTGCACCGGGACTTTGCGGGGTTGAGCGGCTGGCGATCAGGCATTCCACTTTTGTGATCTTCATATTAGGAGTTCAGGGCCTTTCAGGGGGTTGGGCTGCAGGGATGGGTGAGCGTTTAGATGAACGCAGGCGCGCCCTCCGCATCGGTGGGGAAGCCGCGGTTCCAGTGTTTTGGAGGGTTAGCGGCGATCGCCTCCAGGTTCAACTCCATGCCGAGCCCCGGCTTTGTTGGCAACTCAAAATAGCCGTCCACCGGCGCCCACATCTCGTCCACAAACTTCGCCTTGTCCCGTTTGTGGTCGCCGTGATACTCGAGGATCGTGAAGTTGTTGATGCTGGCCGCGTAGTGAACGCCGAGCGCCGTGGAGAGTAGTCCGAGCGGGTTGTGTGGCGCGACCGTCACGTAGTTAGCTTCCGCCATCGCCGCGATCTTGCGGCCTTCAAGCAGTCCGCCGCATACGAGCAGGTCAGGCTGGATGATGTCCACAGCGTCCTGATCGAACAACTCGGCGAACTGAGTGATGCCGAACAGGTTCTCGCCGGTGGCGAGCGGGACCGATAGTTCACGCCTCAATCGGGCGGTACTCGGGATGTAGTCGGGCCGGACGGGCTCTTCTA
>CAUZKS010000068.1:0-8886 GCA_963580625.1 Dehalococcoidia bacterium
CGCGAGTGGATGCGGTTTTGTTCCGTCCAACTTGTCACCGAGTTTGACGTGGCGACCAGCACCCTGCGCACCCCGGCGCGGTGGGCGCAGGTGAGGACGTTAAACGCCATCAGGATGTTCTGCATCTCGATCGGAAAGCGTTCGAGCGGTGGTAGTGCGCTGCCGAACATGCCTCCCGGGTTTTTGTACGCGAGATGGATGACGGTATCGACACCTTCAAAGACGTCCTCGTACTTCGACATGTCCGGGTCGATTAGATCTCGTACGACCACGTCTGGCCGGAGATCACCGTCACGCTTCTCTACGGCGTCGACGAGCGAGAAATTGAACCTGTCCGATAGCCCCTCGCACAGCATCCCCGCCAGGTATCCGGCCCCGCCGGTGATCAGGACTTTTCGCTTGTCTGCCACGTTTGTCTCCGATGGTTACGTATTCGTGTGCTGTTAACCGCCTGGGAGCAGGAAGGCGCTTGTCCTTCACGCCAATCCTCTCCCGCTGGGAGGGGGTATCTGGAAGTTGCTTACCTGTTGTCGCACCCATAATGCTGATCTTGAAGTACGGGTCTGAACGGGGCAAGCGCCGCTCCTACGGTGTTGTTGCCAGAACTACTTCGCCAACTCCGGCTCCAAATCTAGGTCTTTCCCGCCTCGGAAACGTCCCATCCATCGAGCACGTAATAGCCGACTCTGGGTAGATCTGTCTCGGCTTTCAGACCCTGTGCCCGCTTGAGCCGCTGGATGTTGAACAGGTGAGTGATCAGCTCGAAGTACATGTGCCGGAACGTGCCCTCCATTGTGAGGACGGAGATTCCGGTCTCCGTGTTCCGGTCTATGCCGGTCGGGTGGGCATTGATCATCAGGTCCCAGTGCGGGCCCTGTTCTGCCTCAATGGTCATGCTGCGCATCTGGTCCACGGTGTGGGAATCTAGCGATCCTTGTGCGAGCGCCAGACCGTTATCGAGGGCACGGGTGATGTCGTCGATACTTTTGAAAATATTCTCGTCGAGGGCGCGATCAGTATCGGACGCGGCGAGGGCCGTGATCTGTGCTTCATCCAGCCCCGGACCTTCCGAGAATAGCTGATCACCCCACCGCAGCAACATCCAGCGATATAGCATCGATGCCATATGGCTGGTCTGTCTGGAGATGCTCCATTTGGACCACTCAAATCGGTCAGACGTCCAGTTCAATTGCTCTTTGGTCAGGCCCATGATCTCGTCATGGATCGATGCTCCGATCTCCCAGAAACCTGGGAGTAAAGATCGGCCGGTCAATGGTTCCGTTGGATCGCCTGTCAATCGTCATCGCCTTTCATTGTTGTGCGTAGGCGGAGTTTCGGATGGAGCCTGACGACTGTCAAATGGAGTTGGATTTGACGACATGACCGTTGCTCGCTACTCTGACGTTCGGCTCTCGACCGGGAGCAGGTGTGGGGAATCGCGCATTTCGAGGGTTTCCGGTTATGTAATGAGCGATACCGCGCGGGTTGGTTGTCGCCAACTGTCGCGCTGTAACTGCGACTCCCTCGGACTATTCCGACGCTGAGTCACGGATTCGGTGAACCTTTTTTCGCGACACCGCGACTAGGGCTTGACTCCCGAACGCGTCACGCGCCCGGTCAATGACTACGGAAAATTGCGCCCCGAATGACGACGTGTAGCTGGAGGTACAAGGAATGACCCAGGTTGATGAACATTTTGCAAAGATCGCCACTGCATACAGGGACGCCCGGACGACAGATCTAGAACCGATCCTCTACATCAAAGAGCTGCTCGGCAAGGCTCGGCCACTTGTTGCAGCTGATGTCGGATGTGGCGCAGGGCGCTATGACCTTCTTCTTCAGATGCGTCTCGGGGACGAAATGTTCCTGCATTGCATAGACGCCAACGTCGAGATGCTTGAGGAGTTGAACGACCACCTCTCCGCGGAAGGCATTCCCAATTTCCAGACACACCGCGCACTCGCGGACGATCTCCCTCTGGACGATGGCTCCCTGGACTGCATGTTCACCTTCAACGCATGCCATCACTTCGAACTGAAAAACTTCTTCGCCGAGGCGCGCCGCACCCTGAAACCGGGCGGGAAGTTGTTCGTCTACACCCGAACCCGCACGCAGAACGCCAGGTCATGTTGGGGTGTCCATTTTCCGGGGTTCATCGAGAGGGAAGATCGACTTTATGAAGTTCACGAGGTTGCACAGGCGGTAGCCGAGATACCAGATCTTGAGATGGTCGAGTTCAAAGCCTTCAGATACGACCGAACGGCAGAACTTGAACGGCTTCTGGATCAGGCTCGTAATCGACACTACTCCACGTTCAGCCTGTACGACACGGAAGAGTTTGAGTTGGCACTGGACGAGTTCACCGAAAACGTGAAGTCGTGTTACGACGACATCGAGAATGTGACATGGCGTGACGAGAACATCCTCTACGTCATCGAACGCACCGGGTAACCGTAAGACTGTAGGCGGCCCTCAGTTGGCTGTGGTTTCGGGCATTCTCGTGACCACTGCTAACAGGGCCACGGCTCCGGCGAGTGAGGCCGATACGTAAAACACGCCGTCCAGCCCGTGACCGTCCGCTACGAGCCCGGCCACAAGTGGACCTGCGAGCACGCCTACTCCGTACATCGACTGATAAAAGCCCATCGCCGTGGCGCGTAATTTGGGGATCGCTGTCAGGGCGACGATCGCCATGAGCGCCGCCGAAAGCACACCATGGCCAAGCCCTGCGATTCCCTGGGTGATGAAGAGTGGGAAGACGGTATCGGCAAGGGTGACGGCCGCGGTGGCGGCGCCGACCACGGCAAGTGACCCTGCCACGGCTGCCCTGTATCCAACCCTCGCGATAATCATCGGGGCGATCAGCGTCCCGGCCATCGCCGCGCCAAGGGTGAAGGTGGTGATGTAGCCGATCGTGGAGAGTGGGGCGCCGAGGCTCTCGGCGTAAACGGGGACGAAGGCGAAGTAGGTGGCGAATGCGATGAACTGCACGCCGATGCCGATCACAGAGAGCCGCAACAGAAGGCCGGCCGCAGCCACCCGCCTGACGGTCTCGAAGCCGTAGCGTTCGGCTCGCTCAAGGGTAGGCTCGGGCGCGGACAGGATCAGCGCGGTGCCAATCGCTCCAGCTCCGACCGATCCCCAGAAAGTGGCCTTGCTGCCGAAGAGGTCTGCGACCACTCCACCTGCGAAAGTCCCGAGCACCAGTCCTGCGGCCCAGACGGTCATGATCCGGGACATCGCCTTTGCCGTGTCGCCAGGCCGGTAGTAAGAAGCGAACAGGACCGTTATCGCAACCCACCCGGCGACGGACGCGCCGGTGAGCAGTCGGGCCGCGAATAACGTTCCCGTGTTGGGAGCCAGAGCCAGTCCCAGTCCGCCCACGGTTGCGAGGACAAGCGACCCGACTGCGAAAGGCTTTCGCCGCCCGATCAGGTCGGCGCCGATGCCGATGGGCAGCCGGAGTACGACCTGCCCAACCGCAAACCCGGCGATCACGAGACCGATCATCGTGTTGCTGGCACCTAGTTCAGCGGCCCTGAGCGGGAGGAAGGGGACGTAGAGGTAGAGTGACAGGTAAAGGAAAATCGTAGCCGCCGTGACCGTGATTATGCCGCGGCGCGCCTCGGAGTCCGAGAGACCGGGGATTGCTCGGGATTCGGAGGTTGTTGCGTGGTTATGGGACGTCACGTCAGCGGACGGCAGGCCGGATCAAGATCATTTCGGTAGCGTATACCGATTCCGAAACGGTACTGAAGTGTTAAGCGACGTAATCTGGGCGAGGTACGCAATTTCAGGAAGTCATCCCGGGGATTCGAATGGCGTTAATGAACTCAGAGTTAGCGCATTATCGAGATGAGTTTCGGTATGTGTTCTATGCCGTGGATGTGCGGTACGAGGAGACGTTGTGTTTTTCTCCTGAGTGCTGGAGTTTGCGGTTGGGTGGGTTCGGTGATAGCCGTTCAGGGGCCTGAAGCGCTTATTTGAAGGCGTCTGTTGGTCTCATTAATCTGATAAACAGCGAGCCCGTTGATCGCCGGGACATACTTATGTCACCGGGTCAGGAATACGCCTGCCCGGCGGTGGCTTTCTGCTGTCAGAGGTTGAAGACGTGGACGGTCGGGGGAGTGCGTGGCTGAGTGTGTCTGTTTTCCCGGTTACCCGGCAGGGAGGCCCACCTCTACAGGCCGAGTCCCGGCCAATTACTGTCCGCCGATTGCCTGTGCCCAGTGCGGGTCAGGGTGCGCCGCCATGAACTCCACGTCCAGCTCCACTCCGAGTCCCGGCTTGTCAGGCAGCGTGAGGTGGCCGTCGATGAACTCGATCGGTTCTGTGAGAACGCGGTTGTACTCCTCCGGTGTTGGCCTTGATGTTTCCAGCCGGTAGAAGTTTGGCGTTGTCATCATGACGTGCGCCCCACCTACCACGTTCAGAGAACCGCTTGCGTCATGCGGGCTGATCGGCACGTAGTACGTCTCTGCAAGCGTGGCGATCTTGCGCATTTCTGAGATACCTCCGGTCCAGCAGATGTCCGGCATGATGTAGTTCGCCAGCCCCTCGGATAGTACGTCGGCGAAATCGTATCGCGTGTACAACCGCTCTCCGACGCAAAGAGGAACGTCCGTCCCGGCCTTCACCTGTCTGAGTGCGTTCAGGCTTTCCGGCTGCACTGGCTCCTCGAACCAGGTCAGGTTGATAGGAGTCATCCGATTGCACAGGTCTATCGCAGTCGCCACATTGAAGTTGCCGTGGGCGTCGATCATTAGGTCGATCTCCGGGCCGACCTCTTCCCGGATGGCCGTCATCACGTCGACCCCGTGTTGCGCGCCGGAGGCCGAGATTCGCCCGTCCATGTAGCGGCGGTGGTGCTGTCCCATCTCGGGTGAGAAGGGGTCCGTCTTCAGGGCGGTGTGGCCCATATCTACAAGTTCACGAGCATGGCGCGACGCAGCAACCGGGTCAGCCTGGTTCGACACGTGCGTGTACAGCTGGATGCTGTCCCTGACCTTCCCGCCCAGCAACTCGTATACGGGTACACCGAGCGCCTTGCCCTTGATGTCCCAGAGTGCCATATCGATGCCGCTGATCACCGACGTCACAAGTCCGCGTGGGCCGAGCGTAGTGAATCGTCGATACAGGTTCTGCCAGATACGCTCTATATCGTTCGCGTCCTGCCCGATCAGGCCTTCTGCGAAATCGGCACCCTGTACAGTGTCACGGATGAGCTCCACCATGCGAGCGACCATGATCACGCCGCCGCCACCGGAGTTAGTCGCCTCTCCGAATCCGGTGATGCCCTCGTCGGTGTTGACCTCGATAAATATCCATGATCGGTTTTCGACGACGCGTGTCGGCCAGACCTTGATGTCAGTGATTTTCATTTGAGTGGAATGTCTCCGGGTTGGTCAGTGAGGTGAAAGCGAATTGCGAAATTTAAATAAAGCGGCGTAAGCATACAGTTGCGGCGCCCGCAGTCTTGTGAGGAGGCTATGGCGGTTCGAGGGATGGCCCACGCCGCTGTGCTAGACTCCCGTCGCTTAAATCAAGCTAATACGATCCTGTTATTCATGGTCAGGATAGGCGCCAAAAGAAGGTCGATTCGATGAAGTTTTGTTACGCAAACCGACGCCACGCTTTGTACCCGGACAGCCAGCCCAACTGGGACGTTAGGGCGGAGGACTACACCGATAAATTCCTCTCCAAGGCGCAGGACATAGGTATGGACGGAATGGAAATCGGTTTTCAGGCGCTTGAGGCGCTGGGTTCCGAGCAGAAGGTAAAGGATTTCGGCAAGCGACTTGCCGACCATGGCGTTCCTGCGATGGCCATCCGATCGGGTGGCTCCCTGACCGCCGCCGCCGGTTATCAGGACAACCGTGACCGTCTGCACCGAATGATCGACACAGCACAGGCGGTAGGCGCGGACATCGTCAATGGTGCCCTCAGCGCCCCGACCCGCTATCCGGGCAAGCCCGGAAGTGGCTCTGGTTGGTACAAGTCCCAAGACTCCAGCCGTGACGCCATGATTTACGACTACGAGCGGCTGGCCCAGGAACTCCAGGAAGCCAGTGATACAGCTGGCGACAAGGGTGTAACGATCTCGGTAGAGGTGCACCAGAACTCTCTGGTGGACAACTCTTGGTCTGCGCACCTGATCAACGACCTAGTGGACCGTGACAATTTTGGCATCAACCCGGATTTGGGTAACGTCTACTGGACCTACGATGCGCCGGAAGAAACGACGGATGCACATATCAAGTCGGTCGCCCCTATCTCGGTGTACTGGCACTGTAAGAACCTGTTCCGGGTGAACCACCCGGAGAATGAACGCTCGGTATTCCTCAGGGTCCCGATTTCGGATGGTGAAATCGACTATCGCTATGCCATCACAGCTATGTCTGAAGCCGGTTACAACGGCTGCATGGCAATTGAGGGTGCGGTGACGGGCGACCAATGGTTGGCGGATGGTAAGAGCGTTGAATACGCGAAGTCAGTGCTTTCTGACATTGACGCTGGACGAGGATAGATCTCCGCGAGGTCCGAATTACTAATTGGGGCGGGCTTCGGCCCGCCTCAATGTGTTTTTAGGGGTGACAAATCCGATGAAGTACTGCTACGCGAATAGACGACAGGCTGCGTTTCCAGATGTTTACAGCACCTGGAGCGCGCGCCCTTCACACTTCTCCGATGCATGGCTTCGATCCGTTAGTAAGTACGGATATGAAGGGTTGGAAGTGGGTGCTAACGCACTGTCACTACTTGACGGGGCCTCCGAGGTTGAGGAATTTAAGAACCGGTTCGAAGGATTTGGAGTACCGATAGTCGCTGTCCGCGCCGGCGGTTCACTCTTAGAGGCAAAATCTGCAACGCGTAACCTCGATGTATTACGCCGGAGCGTGGATTATGCAGAAGGGGTCGGCTCATCACTGGTTGTCGGCAACCTCATGGCTCCTCAACGCTACCTTCCCGCCGGTTGGGAAGCGACAGGTAGGACTCACTCCCAGGATTCGTCTAAAGACGCGTCTATTTATCTGTACGAACGCGTGGCTGATTCGATTCGTCCTGTATGTGATGAAGCAGCCGACCGAGGTATTACCGTCGCGATAGAGATGCATCATGCGTCTCCTGTCGACAACTCTTGGTCGGCTCGGCTGTTACACGATCTGGTTGACCGTCCGAACTTCGGTATCAATCCTGATATCGGTAATGTCGCGTGGGAATATAACGAACCCGAAGAAACACCTGAAGAAAATGTGAAGGCGCTGGCCGACGTTTGTGTTTACTGGCACTGTAAAAACGTGGTGCGAGTCAATCACCCCGAAAACGAACGGGCGGTGGCGTGGAAGGTCTCACTTGAGGACGGCGAGATGGATTATCGGTTTCTTATGACAGCCATGATCGACGCAAACTATGACGGCTATGTGGCGATCGAAGGTGGCAGGGAAGGGGACCAGTTCGAAATGGATACCCGCAGCCTGAACTACATGCGAAAACTTGAAGCTGAGGTTCGATCAGAGGTCGGTTGATCAGGTGGACACTGGTACGGGCTCAGCCGTTGGTGGTCTCGGCGGGCTGGCTAACGTCATAAACACCGCGCCGGTCACAAATATGACGATCGTGATCGCAAACGCCAAATCATAGTTGTCCGTTCTGTCGAAAATGATCCCGGCCATTAATGGGCCAATTACTACGGGTATAACTCCTACCATGCTGATAGTCCCGAGAATACTTCCGAAGTAACGGATTCCAAATGCCTCAGTTACCGTCAGAGGGATAAGCGCCCCTATACCACCGAATCCAAGACCAAATACGATCACGGCCAACCAGGCCATGCTGGTGCCGTCAGAGATGATGAGTAGCCCGAGTCCGGCAGACTGAATGCTCAGACTGAGAACTGCCGCCCATCTGGCCGTTATCGTTTCGCTGAGTCGTCCGAATACCAGTTTGCTAATGATGCCGCATGCTGCAACGATTGAAAGGCCCGCGGCGGCTTCGTTTTTTGAGAACCCTTCGGCCTCTAAATGTGGGATTAATTGGGTCAGGACGGCGGTGTAGGTAAACATGGCTGCAGTGACACCGATGGTTATGAAGTAGAAGGTCCTTATCCTGAGAGCCTCTTTCATGCTGTAGCCCGCGGCCGCAGCGGCTGCCGTCACTGCGTCGAGTCCGGGGGGTGACCAACGCTTGTTGTTCTCTTTTGCGACGTCTGCCGGCCTGTCCCGTACCAGATACCAAGTAGCGACTGCTATGCCGATGATGATGAAACCAAATACGGCGTAACCCCAGCGCCAACTTACGGCAGCGATCACAAAAGTTCCCAGCGGCACCATGGTCAATCCCCCGAAGTTATTTCCAGCGGTAACGATTCCCATCATTCGTCCGCGTGTTCTGGAGAACCAGATCGATATGAGCCGGCCTGCCGGCATGACCGTGGCACCAGGAAATCCGACAAAGAGGAGGAGGCTGAACAGATAGAACTGTGTCAGGAAGGTGAAATGGATATCGGGTTGCCAGAAAATCAGGTTTGGAGATGTGTCGATTGTCACATTTCCAGCGTTGGTCATAACCGCACGTAGCAGGAAACCTGCGGCAAGAAACAGGAGTGAAATGACCATGACAGGTCTTGCTCCAAACCTGTCCATCCATCGACCGACAAGCGGAGACAAGAACCCGGTGGTTAAACCCAGGGTCAACGAAAAGTTGATCTGGGTACGAGTCCATCCAAATTCCTGTTCGAGTGGCTCTACGAACGAACCAAAAGCGTATTGCGCCATCCCGACGGCGAACCCTGACGATAGGAATGCGATACCAGCGATTGGCCAGCCGCGGTAGATGCCCGTGCGCTTTGTGGAGTCTGGTGGGATTGAGACTTGTTGAGTATCTTCG
>CAUZKS010000069.1:0-8695 GCA_963580625.1 Dehalococcoidia bacterium
CCACAACCCCCCCGTCTCTAGTCTGCGGACACCTCTGCCGGCGCGTCCACGTAGTGCGGCATCACTTCTTCTGTGAACAGGCGGATAGATCGCATAGCCTCGTCTGACGTGATGCTTCCCCACTGGAACGAACACACGTAGTAGTTCGCACCGCTCTCGACGTATTCGTCAAGATACTCTCGCATCGAAGCCGGAGAACCGGCCATCGCAACGCCACCGAGCCTGCCAGGGTTCTGGGTCGTGTGGCTGGAGTCAAACTTCTCGATTTCGGCATCGATGTCGCGTCGCAACTCGCGAGCAGGTGCGTCTGCCGGACGGTTTCCAACGAAACCAAAACCCTGACCGTCTTTAGTTGACATGAACCGGTCAAGACCACGTCGTTCTGCCTCAATCCGACGGGGAGCCGCCAAGTTGTATCGATATTGTTCCCAGGCCGGTTTGGCGATAGCAATGGCTTCCTCGTCCGTTTCGGCCAGTACCATATGAACAGTCAAACCAATCTTCGGCTCTTTTCCGTGGATCGTGAGAGCGCCCTTGCCCTGGTGCTCCTCCCACTTCTCCTTGTATCGTTTTGCCTCTGGGCCGATGCTGTCCAGTGATCCGACGATGATCGTGTCCATGCCGTTGATAGCAGCAGTTTCCGCGTTCCGCATGTACCACATTGGTGGGTATGGCTTCTGAACCGAATGCATGAACATCGGAAGGTCGTCGAAGTTGTAAACACTTCCTTGGAAATTCAAGCGGTCATTCGACAGCCCGTTCTGGATTACCGCGAGTGTCTCCACATAGCGCTCGTAGTTGGACTCTGCGGTAGCCTCCTGCCCCCAGAAAAACGCCTCCATTTCACCACCGCGCCCTACACCTATCTCCATTCTTCCGTTGGAAAGGGTATCCACCATGCTGATCTCCTCGATCAACCTGAGTGGGTGATGCAGTGGAAGGACGTAAACACAGGGCGCTAGATGGATGTTTGTCGTGCGTTGAGAAGCGGCGGCGAGGAACACGTTCTGGGATGGGGCGAGGCTGTGAATGGCCGGAGTGTGATGCTCGGCGAGGTGGTAACAGTAAAAGCCGGCACGATCCATATATTCGATCTGTTTTAGACGCTTCTCATACGTCTCCGTCAGGGGCTTGCCTTCTTCTGGCTCAATGTGGTCGAAAACTCCGAATTGAAGACCCATCCGTTGAGTACGTCCTTTAACTAATCTGATTAGGCTTGCACCTAATGTACATGAGGGATACCGGAGATTCTAGCCCGTAATGGACGCTGAACCTAGTCCGCGGCTGCGACGACCGCCGCCCGGGCATACCTCTTGAGGAACAACGCCATCGAATCGGCGATGGGGCCGCTGTACATATCTTCACGGTCAAACACGTGGTCCTGCCCGGAGTACAACTGCAGGTCAACGGGCACACCTGCGGCCTCCAACGCATCGTACATTCGGACCGTACGCCGATAGTCGACGCGGACATCGCCTGTTCCGTGCACAAGCAGTGTCGGCGGGAAATCGGGGTTGGCGTATGAGATCGGGCTGGCGTCGAGAAGAGCTACTTCTGTCACGCCGTCCGGGAACAACTGGGACAGATCGTTCTTTTCCGCTGTGGCAAGTAGATCCACTACCGGGTAGACACCGATCGCAGTCGCGAGAGCGCTGCTGACGTCCTCGAAATAGGGCGGCTCAAGGTCGGAAGAGTTCGGCGTCCCAGCGGCCAGGAGCGCCAGATGCCCGCCTGCGGAGCTCCCACCTGCGCTGATCCGGTCCGGGTCGACGCCCAGCCGGTCGGCCGAATCTCGCATCCACCGGATGATCGTCTTTACATCGTGGAGCGGCGCCGGCCACGGGGCCTCGGTCATCACGCGGTACTCGCCAGCGATGCAGACCACGCCGCGCTCAGCCATCTTGATCCCGTAGCGGTCTTTCATGTCCCCACGGTTCTTTGTCCGCCATGAACCACCAGGCAGGAACAGCAGGGCAGGAGCGAGTCCGTCGGTCTTCGCCGGACGAAACACGTCAACTAGGAGGCCGGAATCGCCAACAGGGACGTTTTCTTCGATAAGTACGTCAGTCAATTGGAATTCCTCCCAAATGTTTGACGGGCATCACCCGTTATTTTAGAAGCCACCGTAAAACACCATCAGGCCACAGCGCGTTATTCACGGCGCTGCGGCTCGATGAGTTTCAGATTATTAATCGGTTAGAGCGCTAAGTGCGGCTGCCTGTCCGGATAGCCGTTGCCCGCGCTCATCCGCAAACCGTTTTACGCCTGCGAAGATTGATTCTGGGTCCAGGTGCGCCTCTGCGATAACGTCAGACTCGCTACCACCGGTCAGCCATTCGTCACTGTGGTCCGACACCAAAGAGTACTCGTCGGTCAACGGGCCGAGGTTCTTCACGGGCCACACGCGGTGCGTGCCCGTGCTGACAACCATCGTGTCGTAAAGCGACTCGGGCGGAAGCACCGAGTTCCGGTAAGACTCAGGTTGACGGTCAAACAACGCTTCGCTGATCGATGCGATCACCTTCACGTTCACCCCGGCCTCTTCGAGTCTGGAGAGGACCGAGACCAAGTTCACCGTGGAGGAAGATCCCTGCACCAACACATATCCGCCCTTGGGTTTCGACGGGTCGAAGTCCCGGATCACGTAAAGACCCTTGGCGGCGGCGTTGATGTCGGTATCCGCAAATGTGGTCCGGTCCGCAACTGCGAAGTCAGGCCGTGCGACCTCGAGAACGATGATGTTGACCTTCGGGTCACGTGCTGCGATCTCTGCCGCGGCAAAGTAGCCCGGGGCCACATCGTTATAATCCCAGAAACTCAAGCGAATCACCTGGCCCCGAGGGAACAGATCCCACACCTGTGGCGAGAAGATCCCGAAATGAGTCCGAGCGTCCGCCGCCGTCTCCGGGCCGGAGTGACCGGCAAGGATGTTCAGCACGCCAACCCGGAACGGGCTGTCCTGGGCTTGCTGGCTCCAGACACGCGCCGGGAGGTACATGAGGGGCGTGAACGCGCCATACGTGCCACTGATGGCCCAGACGCCCGCGTGCTTGTCCGGGTCGAGTGACGTCGACTGACTTACCAGTCCTATAGCAGTGGAAGCGTTCCCGGCCTCCTGAATGGCAGCCTTGAGTCGTGAACCGGCCGGGTTGGTGACCGGGTCAAAGTGACCCCAGATCGACCCGCCTTCAACGTTGATGGATTCAGCAAGATCGGCCGCTGCAATGATGAACTTGTTCTCCGTGACGTAGTTCATCCACTTGATGATCTCGGAGATTGCTCGTCGAGTGCCGCGGACATTGCCCGGCTCCTCGTAGAGCTTAATAGCGACCTCTTTCTCCTCGCCGGAGAAGGGGTTCTTTGCTGTAACGGTCTGGGCTTCCCGCGGGAGGCTGTCAACCGCGAGCCTTGTGTCCTGGAACGGATCTGCCCTGTTGTCGGTCTTCAGAGGCAAATTATCGTCGACGGATTCGCCGATCTCGACCATTCGCTCCGCAAGCCAGTCACCAAGTCCGTTTTGTTCCAACACGGACATACAAACATCCATGTTGGTCTTGAGTTGGATCAGGCGCTCTCGTTCGTCCGCGGGTGGGCCATCGTGGATCCCCTGGAACTCGACGCCGTACTTCTTCTCAAATGTCGAGGCCAGAGCCTGGAAGTAGTCGCCGTTCATCGGGAAGCCCCATGGGTGGCTTGCGTGATCGATGATCTGGTTCTCGCTTCCGACCAAACCATTCTCTGCCCCCGGCCACCAGCCTTTGACGGTCGGTCCGACTAGGATCATCGGGCGGTCGTCGTCCGGGTCCCAGTCTTCCATCGTTTTGAACGCGCCAACGACCTGATTGTATTTGTTGGCATCCTGTACCGACAGCACGTTCCAACCGTAGGAAGACCATTGGTCCTCGATCCGGTAACCGTCGTACTGGGACTTGATGACGCTGCCGACCAACTCGTCGTCGATGCCGGCGTTGTTGAAGGACAACAGGAGACGAAGTCGTTTGCCGACCTGCTGCGCCACTGCCTGCGTCTTGAGTTCCTGGGAGTGGCCGGACGTCAGGGCGAACTCGCCCTCGATCGCCATGATTTTGAGAGAATCCGGGGCGCCCACCATGTCCCAGAATGCGGCCTTTCCGGCCATCGTCGCGATTCCGATGCCCGAAGGTCCACCGTTCACGTCGTTTGTAAGGTCCGTGGTCTCAGCATGGCCCGAGAGTGCGCGGATCCCGCGCGAGCCTGCCTGACCCATGAGCACGTGGTCTTCCAGGTTGTGTTCACGCAGTAGGGTGCTGAGCGCGCCTGCGCCGCGGCGGAAGCCAAGCGCGTCGATCGGAAGCATCGCTACATTGGGGTCGGCGTGGTATCGGCTATCGCCGGTTGCCGCCTCTTTGCGGGCCAACGCTTCCCCCTGGATCATCCAGAGCGCGTACAACACCGGGGCGTTGTGTCCACCGGCCAGCATGAATCGGTCGGAGAACGGGTGCTTGGGACGGCGGTAGTCGTATCGAAGCCCGCCGAGTTCCGGGCCGATCAGGTGAGCAGCCACCGTATAAGGCGTGTACGCGAGAGGGCCTCCAAAGTGGCCGGTCTGTGCGTAATTACACATGACGGTGAGGGTCATCGCCGTCAGGAATCCGATGTCTTCAAGACGTCCGCGATCGAAGTCCGGTAGATCGACCACGGTTTCCGTAGCGGAACGCGAAAGCGACAGGTTCATTACCGTCGCACTTGAACTGTCGTTCATCCCTGCCATTCATTCTCTCCTGAGTATTCCTGATCATGCCGATATGAGGTTTGGCAGAATATCCTGCCGTTGGTTAGCGTTGGGATGCCGACGCGCTAATGCTGGACCGAAACACATCTCAAGATGCCAGAAACGACCCGAACCAGCGCGGGGCCACCATAGAGTGGACGTTAAATGCGCGCGAGGCAAGTGCCTGAGGCAACTTTGGGTGTCTGATCTATTAAGACCGAGCTCAAGATGGGGTGTACGATGCCCCGGCTTATACGCGAAAGTCCCGAATTATCGTCAGGCAACATCATTTATGCCAGGAGAAGTTCGGGGCGATATTCGATTTCCCTTGTACGATGATTCATTCGAGGAATACATGGCAACGAGCGCAACAATTGGAAATTTGCAGGTTACGGCACTGGTAGACCTGACCCCGCCGCCACGGGATGTCTCGGCGATCTACCCGGACGTACCGGCCGATGAGTGGGGTCCATACCAGGACTTCGCCCTGGAGAACGGTATGTGGCAGACGCAGTTCTGCGCCTTCCTGATAAGGGCGGTTAACGGCGATGGCCCGATCGTGCTGGTGGACACGGCGATGGGACCGGGCGAAGAGCCTGGAAATCTTCTTGAAGAGCTGGCCGCAAACGGCGTAGAGCCGGCTGACATATCGGCCGTCGTTACGACGCACCCGCATGGCGACCACGTTGGTTGGAACGTCTCGTACGATGGCGACACCCCTAGAGCTACCTTCCCGAACGCCCGATACATGCTCGCCCGCGCTGACTGGGACCACTGGACCAGTGACGAAATAGCGCCAAACGTTCCCGCCATCGGGAAGTCCGTCCAACCACTGGAAGGACTTGGCGTACTACATCTGGTCGACGGTGAAGAAGAGGTCGCTCCCGGCGTTAAGACACTTCCGGCCAACGGCCACACGCCGGGACATCAGGTTGTGGTGGTCGAATCCAATGGCGAGACCGGTGTGATCATCGGTGACCTGTTCCACAACGTCGCACAGGTCACGGAGACCCATTGGTGCCCGATGTTCGACTGGAACCAGGACATGGCGCGTACGTCACGGCGTGACATTCTTGGCCGAGCCGCGAGCGGTGGTTGGACGGTGTTTGCAGGGCACCTCAAAATTGGAGCCAACATCGGCAAAGTAAGCGGCTCCGGCGATCGGTTCACTTGGGAATCTGTATAGCGATAAGGCTGCCCCAGACAACCGCTGACGGACGTTCAGTTTGACCCATAATCACCTCAAACTGCTCCACACATCTGATCTGCACCTTGGAAGCGACATCTACCCGGATGATGCACTTCGTGGATTTGAACAGGTCCTGCAGCTCAGCCGGCAACACTCGGTGGATGGCGTGATAGTGGCCGGGGATCTGTTCGATAACAGGAGTGTCGCGCCCGATCTTGTTTCGGACGTTTTCGCGCGCTTCAACGAGCTCGGCCGCCCGGTCGTCGTGGTGCCCGGCAACCACGACACGTTTTTGATGAACGGGTCGTTCGATAGCTCCACCTTGGAAGAAGACGTACACGTCTTGCTAGAACGTGGAGGCGAGACCCTTGACATAGACTCGATCGGCCTTTCCGTATGGGGAGAACCCGTCTACGATCACAGCCCGGAATTCATGCCGATGGGCGCACTCGAGCCTCGTTGTTCCGAGAATTGGTACGTCGCAATCGCACATGGGCTCGTGACCAACAACGATCCCTATAACGAGTACAGCTCCAAGATTACGTTTGATGAACTGGCGGGAGCCGATTGCGACTACGTGGCGCTGGGACATGTCCATGTTTTCCGTGAAGTCACAAGCGGAGACGGTGCTCCCGCGTTTTACAGCGGAGCGCCGTCGGGCGGGAATTCGCCTACATTAGCTATCGTGACTTTGGACCCCATCGCAGGCGTTTCCGTAGAAGCGATTCAACTCAAGCGATAACAACCGGGGAGTCGAGCATACTCACGGCTACACGAAACGGTTACGCAGACCCTTTTTGAGCCGCTCCGGTATGCACGACTTGCGGTGCCGAGATCGCCACGAACATTTCGTCCCTAGTGGGAGTGTTGCAGCAGTACTGAATAGCGACCACCGTAATCGAAATCGTGGCAAATCCACCCCCAACCAGTTCCTTGATTCATTGGGAGACAACGAGTGGCCTCATCGTTAATACGTGGTAAGTATGTCGTGTGCCGGGCGCTTGGCGACGACGAGAGCGAAATCATCACCGACGGCGCTGTGTTCCAGCGCGACGGGGAGATTATCGAGATCGGCCGGTACGATGATCTCAAGGCACGCCATCAGCCGGATGAGGTGATCGGTGGCCCGGGATTCATCGTCATCCCGGGGCTGATCAATGCCCACCACCATTCTGGGCTGACGCCGTTCCAACTCGGCTCCCCGGACCTCCCGCTGGAGACATGGATAACGGCCAAGTTTGGGCAACGTGACGTCGATCCGTACCTGGACACGCTTTACTGCGCCATTCAGATGATCGAGTCCGGGATCACCACAGTGATGCACAACCACGCCCTTCGCTCGGCACCGGAGGGAGTATCGCTGGACGATTGGGGGAGTAGCCTTGTTGGGGCATACGAGGCGTCCGGAATGCGAGCGGCATTCTCCTTCTTCAACCGCGACCAGAACCACCTTGTTTACGAAGACAACGACGGTTTTTTAAACACACTGCCCCAGTCGCTCGTCACTCAGATCAACGATGTATTTCCATTCAGCCCCATCTCGTCGGCAGATCACCTCGACCTGACGGAGGAGTTGATCAAACGCAATGAGTCTGAACGGGTCCAAATCTTCATCAGCGCACACAACGTGCACTGGTGCTCGGACGAGAT
Organism: Dehalococcoidia bacterium; assembly: GCA_963580625.1. Classification (GTDB taxonomy): domain Bacteria; phylum Chloroflexota; class Dehalococcoidia; order Lucifugimonadales; family Lucifugimonadaceae. The sequence goes on from CAUZKS010000069.1 coordinate 7,590, forward strand.
GCTGTCCGATGTAAAGGCGTTCGGCGGGCAGCATGAGACCGGGATTCACATTCATGTTCAGGAGACCATTTACCAGAAAATGTACGGCACCCGGCACTGGGGGATGACGCCGCTCGCGCACCTCAACGACCTAGGGTTTCTCGGGCCCGAGGTCTCAATCGCCCACGGCACGTGGCTGACCGATTCTGATATTGATCTTATGGCCGAAACGGGAACGATGCTGTGTCACAACCCCAGCTCAAACCTACGACTTAGCAGCGGTGTGGCGCCGGTCAACCGACTGTTGGCCCGAGGCGTCGAAGTGGCGATCGGTATTGACGAGGCCGGGATAAACGACGACAACGATCTTCTCCAGGAGATGCGACTGGCGCAAAAGATCCACAGGGAGCCGGGTGTCGGCGCGCCGAGCCCGTCTTCGCACAGGATTTTCGACATGGCGACACGGGCCGGTTCCGAGGTGACTTTCTTCGGCAACAAGGTCGGCACGCTGGAGGTCGGCAAACGCGCCGATATCGTTCTACTGGATCTGTCGCGCATCACAGAGCCGTACCTGGACCCCGACACAGACATCGTGGACGCCATCGTGTACCGGGGGAAGGGCGAGGACGTGGATACCGTGATCGTGGACGGCGAAGTGCTGCTGAAGGCGCGAGAACTGAAGCGCATGAACAAGGCCGATGTTCACGCAGAACTAAAGGCGTCGCTCTCTCAACCCCTAAAATCACATGAGATGAACCGTGCGGCGCTGAGCAGCGCGCTACTCCCGCACGTCAACCAGTGGTTCGCAAACTGGGAACTCGAACAAGCTGATCCCCACTACCGATACAACACCCGTGGCTAATCACAACCCTAAAATAAGCCCCGTGATAGTCGCTTATCCCGCTATGTAGCCCGTTCTTCCAGCCACTCTAGGTTGATCTCCAGACCCAGACCTGGTGCATCTGATGGCGTCACATAACCGTCCTTAATTACTGCGGTTCCCGGCAGCAACACCATCTCCTCCAGCGGCACTCCGGGAGGTGCTACGCCTTCCGACTTCTCGGCCCACATCACCGCCGGCATGGCCATAGCGAGATGCTGTCCCCACGGATAGCTGGAGCTCGCGT
>CAUZKS010000070.1:0-8682 GCA_963580625.1 Dehalococcoidia bacterium
GGTCTCAAGATCGGCCGTGCCGTGATCCCGATCGTGCCCGCAGCGAACATTTTCGACCTCGGGCTTCTCTCCCACGCAGTACGTCCGACCGCAGACGATGGATACACGGCCGCCAGAGAAGCCGGCCGGGAGTTTGAGCTTGGCACAGTGGGCGCTGGAACCGGTGCAACTGTTGGCAAGCTCAGGGGCGGTAATCGCTCGACAAAGGGCGGTATCGGCACAGCATCGGTCTCGTTAGGAGACGGCATCCTGGTCGGGGCCATTGTGACTACCAACGCCATCGGAAGCGTCATCGACCCAGACAGCGGGATCGTTGTTGCCGGACCTAGAACTGAGACCGGGTTCGAGAACACGATGGACTTTCTAGTGGATGACCCGCCACGACTCCGAGACCTGATGGGAATTCGCAACTCATCCAACACCGTGGTGGGAGTGGTGGCGACCAACGCCGGACTGGACAAGAAAGCTGCCAGCAGGTTCGCCGGCGCGGGACAGGATGCTATCGCTATGGCGGTCCGTCCGGCACACATGTCCGGCGACGGCGACACGGTGTTCGCCCTGGCTACCGGCGTACACCCTCGCCTGTCTGGCGAAGAAACCATCGCCGGGATCGAGGACCGATTACGGGCGGCGGCGATGCGCGCCATGATTGGAGCGATTCTGTCATCAATTGAACATGCGACCGGACTGGGTGGCGTTCCATCGGCCGCCGAACATACGGCCACCTTTGCCCCGGAGGCGGGTTCGTGACCGTCGATAACGCCATAACGCTGGATGCGAACACCTCGATCGGGTTTGTTGGAGCGGGCCGTCTCGGCACAAGTGTTGCGGTGGCGCTTCAGCGCGCCGGTTACCGGGTGGTTGCCGTTAGCTCCCGCAGCGCGTCGTCTGCCGAATCATTTGCCAAAAGTGTCCCCGGCTCTGCGCCGGTGTCCAGTTCACAAGATGTCGCTGATATAGCGGACGCCGTCTTCATCACGACCCCTGATGCATCGATCGAGCCGGTCGTAAGCGGCATATCGTGGCGCAGCGGCCAGGCGGTAGTTCACTGTTCCGGTGCTCGTCCATTGAGCGATCTTGCATCGGCACACGAATCTGGCACCCGTACCGGAGGGCTGCACCCGCTGCAAACCTTTCCGACCAGCGACAGCGCTGATCTCATCTCCGGCGCATCTGCCGCGGTGGGGTCGGAAGATCCAATCTTACTGGGCTGGCTTCAGAGCGTCGTCTGCGCGCTCGAGGCAAAGCCCTTCACGATCCGGGACGAACACCGAGCCGTTTACCATGCATCCGCCGTTATGGCCTGCGGGCTCGTTGCTTCTCTGATGGGTCTTGCGGCGGAGATCTGGTCAGAGATGGGCATTTCTCGAGCCGACGCTCTCGCCGCTTTGAGGCCACTTACGGCCGCCACGGTCGAAGCCGTTGGGCGCGAGGGTCTGCCGGAAGCAATAACGGGACCGGCGGTGCGGGGCGATGTCGAGACAATCCGCATGCATCTGGAGGCGATGAAGAGCCTCTCGCCCGAGTTAGGCCACGCGTACACGGCGCTTAACTATGACGCGATGTCGCTGTTCGAGGAGCGGGACGGCCTCTCCCTGGAAGCCGCCGTTGAGATCAAGAACTTGCTTCGTCAATCACTTCAGGACCACGCAAACGAAAGGGGTTCGTGATGAGAGTTACCACCCGTCAGATTTCACAGATGAAGCGGCGTTCAGAGCGCATCGTCATGGTCACGGCGTACGACGCCTTATCTGCGGGGGCAGCGGAACGTGCCGGTATCCCTATGGTGCTAGTTGGAGATAGCCTCGGGCAGGTAGTGCTCGGGTACGACTCCACGGTTCCGGTATCTATGGAAGACATGGTGAGCCACACCGCCGCCGCCGCACGATGCGCGCCATCGCCGCTCATCGTCGCTGACCTGCCCTTCCTGAGTTACCAGGTCAGCGAGGAGTTGGCGCTCACCAACGCCGGCCGACTTCTACAAGAAGGCGGTGCTCAAGCGGTGAAGTTGGAGGGAGGAGTGTCGGTCGCCCCCACGGTGAAGCGGCTGACCGATTCCGGGATCGCCGTAATGGGCCATGTCGGGTTTACTCCACAATCGGTCAACCAGCTGGGTGGCTACCGGGTACAGGGCCGTACCGAGGACGCAGCCGCTCAGATACTTGAGGATGCTCTGGCGCTACAAGAGGCCGGCGCATTTGCGATAGTGCTTGAGTTGATGCCCACCGAGGTCGCCGCAACCGTGACAGAACGCCTTACCGTGCCGACGATCGGCATCGGCGCCGGGCCTGAATGTGACGGCCAGGTGCAGGTGTTTCACGATTTGCTGGGGTTGTTGCCGGACTTCAGGCCGAAACACGCCGGTCGATACGGCGATTTGGCCGGGGTGATCGATGCCGCGCTCGTGAGCTACGCGGACGACGTGCGCGGCAATAAATTCCCGACAGCAGCCGAGTCTTTCTCTGTTGGCACGAGCGGCTCAGGCGGCTCAGGTTCCGAAAAGGGTTAACCGAGATCGATCTGTGCAGGTAATCAAAACAGTAGCAGCGATGCACGCAGCCCGATTGTCCATGCGGTCTCCAGTCGCGGCCGTTCCTACGCTCGGCGGATTGCACGCCGGTCACGAGGCGTTGTTGCACGCGGCCAGAGAACGAGCCGAATCTGTTGTCGTGACCCTTTTTCTGAACCCCACGCAGTTCGGTGAGAACGAAGACCTTGCGCGGTATCCGGCGGATCGCGAGCGTGACCTCACAATCATGCGAAGCGCGGGCGTGGACGCCGTTTTTGCTCCATCCGTCGATGAGATGTATCCGCCGGGCGATGCGTTCACCGTCAATCCCGGCCCCATCGGTGATGTCCTTGAAGGGGCGCAGCGCCCGGGCCATTTCCGTGCGGTCGCTACCGTCGTCGCCAAGCTATTTAATGCAACGCGCCCCGATCTCGCCTACTTCGGAGAGAAGGACGCACAGCAGCTTGAGGTGGTGCGCCGCATGGCGCATGACCTCAGGTTTGAAATCGATGTCGTTCCGGTCGAAACGGTGCGAGACGAGAACGGGGTGGCGTTGAGCAGTCGGCTCGAATATCTCTCGGAGAACGAACGGGTGGCGGCTCAGATCGTGTACACGTCACTGTGCTCGGCGCGTGACCGTTGGGCCGGCCGCGAGCGCGCAGCCTCAGCCCTTGAGAGCGACATGCGGACCGTGATTCAGTCGGAACCGCTCGCTACACTGGACTACGCCGCGGTCATCGACCCCGAAACTTTCGAACCCCACGGTGGGCCGATACCCGATACCGGCGCCTTGGCACTCGTCGCAGTGAGAATTGGGACCACCAGGCTGATCGATAATCTCCGGCTCAACTGAGTCACGCGTTTTGAACTACATCAACAAACAACTCGGAATGCCGATACTTTCGGTTCCGGCAGGTAAACAACGCATTGCGAATTCTGATCTCTAACGATGACGGCGCGTTCAACCCGGCGCTCTGGGCGATGGTTGAAGCGATCAAGGACCTCGGCGACGTCATCGTCTCAGCGCCCGACCGTGACCGCAGCGGGGTTGGCGCGGGACTAACCCTCAACGATCCGCTACGGGCGAAATTGATAAATTCGCCTGTCTCTGGCGTGGAGGCGTGGGGCGTTGAGGGAACTCCGGGCGATGCGGTGATACTCGGGCTTAAGCAGTTGTCCACAGAGCCTGTCGATCTCGTGCTCTGCGGGATGAACCCCGGCAATAACGTTGGTGCAGACCTGACGGTATCCGGCACGATCGGAGCTGCATTGCAGGGGTACCTGAACGGCGTCGCCACCGCTGCGATTTCGGTGGCTCTCTTAGCCGACGCCGATGACCCGGTGATAGGCGCGGCGGTGCACGATCTGGCGAAATCGATGCTCGACCATGTCGCCACATTGGGCCTGGACGAACCAAAGCCGTTCGTAAATGTCAACTTCCCGAAGGTTAGCGACGGACCATATCAGGGAGCGATGGTCGCCGCGCCAAGCAAGCGCACGCCGGGCGCATCGGATGAGGTCGAGACCGAGGTCCGCGGCGTCCGAACCATCTACTGGATCAAACGCCCGCCATCCGCTCTAAATGCAGCATCGCAGAGCGACCCTGACACGGACGTGTGGGCGATGCGAAATAGCTGGGTTTCGCTAACTCCGCTCGATGGCGGTTTGACTACGATCAGCCCGAAAGGATTTGCGAACGAGGCGGTTAAGGCGTTGAACCGGTCGGTAATGGACAACGCCGGCCAGCAGACGGAACAATCCGCCGGCTGACTCAGGCTCGCCTGGTGTGTGGGCTTATTTAGATCCGGACGCTGCGTGTAGTCTTTCCGCTCCCTCGGCCATTCCTCTACTCAGCATCTCCACTTCGCTTGAGTAACAGATGATCTTGGCCCCGGCCTTGATCCATTGTTCACCCTGCTCGATGGAGCTCACAAGCATCGACACCTGTTTGCCGTGCTTCACAGCGCCCTCAATCAAGCGTGTTCGGTACTCGTCGATCACCTTCGCCTGGTCAGGCGTGGCAAACACACCCAGCTCCTGCGCAAGGTCTGACGGGCCAAGCGTCACGGCGTCGATACCCGGGACGCTCATGATCTCGTCAAGGTGATCAAACGACTGTTGTGACTCGAACATGATCGTGACGTGTATCTGCTGGTTGATGAAGTTCTGGGTCTCTCCAAGCGGGCCGTGCTCGTAGTCGGTTCCAGGGCCAAATCCGGCCATGCCGCGCAGACCGTCGGGCGCGTAGTGCGATGCGTTGGCGACCTCCTCGGCGATCTCCGGGGTGTCCACTTGCGGGATGTGGAGGCACCAAACGCCGGCGTCGAGCAGCCGTGTGATCCACTCACGGTTGCCTTCCGGCGGTCGCACCGTGATCGGGAAGCCAAGTGCACGGGAGAGGAGAGCAAAATTGCCGATCGTCTCCATCGATGGAGTCGAGTGTTCGATGTCCACCCTTGCGAAATCCATGCCGGCAGATTTCATTATCTGGAGGATGGCCGGGTTGCGGACCATGTTGACCCACGAGCCGATCTGCGCTTCACCTTTGGCCAAGCCTTCTTTCATCGGGTTGGTTCGCATTTAGCACTCCCCTGTTACGTCTCGATTTCGTTAACCCACGTCAGCTCCGGCAGTCTAAACCGGTCGGCCACCTACATGAGCGTCACTTTGAATTGCGCGCGCTGAAAGGCGCGCCGTTTCCACTTTGACCGCGACGGGTACGTTACGCCACGGCGTTTTTTCTTCGACTCCTTTATGCGGCATGGAACGGCAAATATACTTCAGCGCCCCGACCTGAGTGGAGTCGAGATGAAATGAACAGTAGCCCTCATGAAGGAATCGACCCGGATGCCAGAAACCCCAGAAAAGATCAGATCTCCTTACGGATCCTGGGAATCGCCCATCACCGCCGAAAACGTGTCGGCGGCCGGGGTACGCCTCAGCTCCGTCTCTGTCGATGGCGACGATGTGTACTGGCTGGAAGGACGGCCGCTTGAGGGCGGTCGCAGTGTGCTGGTGGTAAGACGGCCAGATGGAACGATCGAAGACATCACGCCCGACGGCTTCAACGTCCGGACCACGGTGCACGAATACGGCGGCGGCGCCTATCTCGTGAATGATGGCATCGTCTACTTCTCCAACTTTCAGGATCAGCGGATATATGGTCAGGTCGCAGCCGGGACTCCCGAGCCACTTACCCCTGAGACCGCTTCACAGGTGCGCTTCTCCGATGGGCGCGTCACTGTGGATGGCACCGCAATGTACTGCGTGCGGGAGAGTCATCCTGAAGACGGCGGTGAGGCGGTTAATGAGATCGTTTGTCTATTACTGGATGGAACAGGCGAACAGGCCGTTGTTGCGACTGGGCGCGACTTTTATGCGGCACCGAGGCTCAGCGCGGATGACCGGTCGATCTGTTGGTTGGCCTGGGATCACCCGAATATGCCCTGGGACACATCGTTTCTGGAGGTCGCCGATCTTGATGACCTGGGCGAGGCTTCAAACGTTCGTGTGGTGGCGGGGTGTGACGGTGTATCCATCTATCAACCTGAGTGGGGGCCAGATAGTCGGTTGTACTTCGTTTCAGACGAATCAGGCTGGTGGAACCTCTACGTGCTCGGCAGTGATGGCGGAGCGTTACCACTTGCACCCGTGGAGGCCGAGTTCGGCCATCCCATGTGGGGGCTCGGTGCATCGACGTATGGCTTCCTGCGCGACGGTCGAATGCTTGCGACATGGAGCAAGGACGCTATTGCACGGATGGGCGTTGTTTATCCGGACGGTCGAGGGGTGACGCCGATAGACATTCCATTTACATCCCTCGGCGCCTCATACGGGAACGTGGCAATTCACGATACGGCCGATGGGCCGCATGTCGTGGGGTTGGGCGCGTCTTCTCGCGCCGGCGCAGCTGTAGTCTCCATAAGTATCTCGAACGGCACATCTAAGATCTTGAAGCACGGGAGCACGGCGTCGGTTGACCTGGGCTACCTGTCGGACGCCGAACCTATCTCGTTTTCTGTAAGCGATGGCCAGACATCGCATGCCATCTGGTATTCGCCTAAAAACCGCGATTTTGCCGGGTCGCCGGAAGAGAAGCCGCCGCTTATCGTGATGAGCCACGGCGGGCCTACCTCGCAAACCGATGGGTCGCTGAGCATGGGCGTCCAGTTCTGGACGAGCCGGGGCGTCAGCGTGGTCGATGTGAACTACCGGGGCAGTTCCGGCTATGGGCGCGCCTACCGCGACGCTCTACAGGGAACATGGGGTCTTTACGATGCCGAGGACTGCATAGCGGCGGCCCGCTACCTAGCGGACCGGGGTCTGGTCGATTCAGACCGCATGGTGATCCGCGGCGGCAGCGCGGGCGGGTACACGACGCTTGTAGCACTGGCGTTCCACGATGTGTTCGCAGCGGGCGCCAGTTACTACGGCGTTGCCGACCTCACGGCGCTCGCCGAGGAAACGCACAAGTTTGAGTCTCGATACCTGGATGGGTTGATCGCGCCATACCCGGAGGGCAAGGCCGTTTACGACGAACGGTCAGCTATCAAGCACGTCGATGGCCTTTCGGCACCCCTAATCTTGTTGCAGGGACTCGAAGACAAGGTTGTTCCGCCGGAACAGGCGCGGATGATGGCAAACGCGTTGCGCCAGAACGGCGTCCCGTTTGCCCTACTGGAGTTCGAGGGAGAGCAACACGGCTTCCGAAAGGCAGAAAATGCCATACGGAGCCTTGAGGCAGAACTTTACTTCTACGGCCGAATCCTGAGCTTTGAGCCGGCAGACGAGATCGAACCGGTGGCGATCGAAGGGCTTACTTGAGCGGCGTGAAACGCCAACTGTCATCCCGAACTTAATTCAGGATCCGGTTGTTTCCCAATGACGAATACCTCCCTTACACCTACACCCAGTGCTCTGGGTCTTCCCCCGATAGGAGAACGGGTGGCCTCGCTGACATGCATACATGCATAAGTGATCACGCCTGCCACGGCCAAATCGTCATCCCCACGTAGGTGATAATTCAGCGCCATCTGATCGGCCATCGCAATCGATATGGACTATGAACCTGTCTGGGTTCCCGACTGTTCGGGAATGACAGGATGGCGGAGAATCCGTCATTCTCGTATCAGGCCGTCATCCCGCTGTCCGTCCAACGTCGCGCCACGTCTATGCAGCGCATGAACTCGACCCCTGGACGTGAGCGGATGTGATTGACCAGCTTCTCCAGTGCTACAAGGCGCGCCAGTCGGCCTGAAATGTGCGGGTGCATCGTCAGCATGAACGAGCGGTTGAGTCGCAGCGCTCCGTCAAACTCCCACTTCCAAGCCTCCAGCACGGCAGGAGGGGTCGACATCGGGGCCGTACGTCCGGCTACCGGCGAGTAGTTGTAGAAGGGCGCGTCGTCGAGAGACCAGTGAACAGGCAGTTCGACCATCCGCCCGACCTCGGCGTCGACGAAGTACGGGATGTCGTTGCCCATAAGGCTTGAGTCATAAACGAAGCCGCGCTCTTTCAACAGGTCCAGCGAGTTGGCGCTCAGTTCCCACGATGGCGAGCGATAGCCGAGCGGACGTTGGCCGGTGATCCGTGCCAGGATCTCCGATCCGTGATCGAGAACTTCGCCCTCTTCGCCGTCTCCGGACAGCGTCGCCGGCGGCTCATGCCGGTATCCGTGGTGAGCGATCTCGTGGCCGCGATTCGCCACATCTCGCACCGTGTCTTCGTGTCTTTCCGCTATCCAACCGGGGATGAAGAATGTGGCCTTGATATCCAAGTCGTCGAGCAGGTTCAGGATTCGAGGGACGGCCACGTTTGGCCCGAACTCGCCCATCGACATAATACTCGGCTGGCCCTCAAGATCCGGGTTGCGATTCAGCGTTGCAGACTGACCGTCCATATCGAATGTGAGCATCGCAACGCACCGGGTAGCGCCCGGCCAGATTCCGGTCATATCGTTCTCCCATGATTACGCCCGGTAATGCCCGTCTTTAAACCCAACGGGCCACGGCCATCGCCGCCACTGCGCCGAGCGCCATCGACGCGTGCAGCTTCTCGAAAACGCCCGTCTGCATGGCCAGCGACGCCAACCCTACAGTGTCCGACGCGTCGATCCTCCGCGCTTTCGACTGACTGAATCCGGCAAACCCTCCGAATAGAAGGGCCACGAATGC
>CAUZKS010000071.1:0-8556 GCA_963580625.1 Dehalococcoidia bacterium
GCGATTCTAGTGACTCTAGGAGCCGGTCTGGCGCAGCGCAGGACGCGCATGAGCAGGACTCCACCCCGGAATTGCCTGAGAACTACATCTGGCCCGGCGACTCAGAGTATCGGGATTACCGGCACAGATGATTCAGGTGAATAAGGCCCGGCCGCATACACCGCGCCCAACGATCATATAATCGGTTCCTCCCGATACGCTTTACGTCGATAGCTTCTCCCTGATTCGTTTTTGGGATCGACTCTGGAGATCGAAAGGAAACGACCGTGGCAACCTTGAGCAGACGCGCCATAGACGTGATCGATTCCCGCCTCTGGCACCACCTTGCCCTTGGGGTTCACCCTGCATGTGCCATCGCTGCGTACAAAGACGGCGAACTCGTCGTCGACATGTACGGCGGCGAGATCGGATCCGGGGACGGGTCCAAGGTTTCTGCGAACACACTGTTCAGCGTCTGGTCCTGTGGCAAGCCGATGGCCGCAGCATGCCTCTGGGTGCTCAAAGATCGGGGCAAGGTGGACTGGGACGATCTTGTCGGGGACATATGGCCGGGCTACGGGATCAATGGCAAGGAGTCCACGACCGTCCGCCACGTGTTGACCCACCAGGCAGGAGTGCCGACCACACCCGCGGAAATCCCTGAAATGGCTGCCGCTGGAAAGGCTGACTGGACAACCGTCGTCGCCGCAATGGAGGCTGCAGAGGCGGAGTTCGAGCCCGGTTCTGCGATCGAATATCACAGCATGACTTTCGGGTTTCTCGTAGCAGAACTGGTACACCGAATCTCAGGGAAGGGGTTCGAGGACTTCTTCCAGGCGGAAGTCGCCGGGCCTCTTGGGTTAGTTGACACAACATACGCGCTGGGCGCGGAAAAGATGCCTCGACTGGCGAGGCTGAAGTCGATGCCAGATTTTACCGACCCGTCTCTGGCTGATCAGGGCAACTCTGAACTATTCAAGGCCCACCCAGCGCCGGGAGGAAACGGCACGGCGACCGCCCGAGACCTAGCACGGTTCTACAACGTTCTCGTAAATGACGGCTCTGTTGACGGCGAACAGTGGTTGAGCGCTGAGACGATCGCCGACGTGACGGCGCTTCACGCCGAGGGCATCGGCCCTGTTTCAGGCAGCGAGTACAAATTTGGCCTTGGCCTACAGCTTGCGAAAGAGGGGCCGGGCCGTATGGGGGATGCTCCGGGTCCTCGTGTATTTGGACACGGTGGAGTCGGTACCTGCATCAGTTGGGGCGACCCGGACCTGAACGTGGGCGTCGCGATCGTCACGTCAGGTATGCAGCCCGACGAGGTGAACGATCCGCGGTTACAGATGTTCTCCCAGCTTGTGCGCGACGCGTTGACCGGTTGATGACCGGTTTGGAATCGAAAGGTGTGTTTCCGGGGGTCCAGTGGGAGTCCGTCGACCCCGAGGCACTCGGGTTTGACTCGGCACGACTTGCCGCGGTCGGCGAATGGCAGGGTGAGCACGCTGATGAATCGCCGTACCGGCTACTTGTGGTCAGGCACGGGCAGATCGCGGCGGAGTGGCACGGCGGTGGTATGGGCCCGGAGGATCTGCAAGGGCAGGCGTCCGCTTCCAAATCCACCTATTCGACGGTGCTTGGCATAGCGATTGGCGAAGGGGTGATCAGCTCGGCGGACGATCTCGTGGCTGACTACTATCCAGAATTCCTGGATGTAGCCCCGGACGAGGGGCCTAAAGAGAATCGTTACGCGTTCCCAGGGAACGCCAGAATCACATTTCGGCAGCTGATCGGCAACATGTCCGGCTACATGAAGCCGGGCGAGCTACCGGGCCAGACCTTTAACTACCAGACCTTTGGCATGAATGTCGTGACCCATGCTCTCGCGACCGCGTACTCGCTGTACAGAACGTCTGACCCGGAGCGTGGAGCCGGATTCGGGAGACTGACCGAGCGCAAGGTCAGGAACTTCATCGGCGGATCATGGAAGTGGACGTACTCCAACTTTGATCTCCAGCCGAAGGCAAAACTTGGCGTGTACGGCTACGCCACGACCTTCCAGATGACGGCGCGCGATATGGCCCGGATGGGCCTCCTTTGGCTGAACGACGGCAACTGGGACGGCAGGCAGGTCGTTCCGGCTGAGTGGCTACGAGAAGCGACCCGGGTCTCAGACATGCTTCTGGAGAACGAGCCGGAATCGCTGTGGCAGTACGGACTCGGGTTCTGGTGCAACGACAAAACCATGCTCTGGCCTGATCTTCCGTCGAACTCTTTCGCCGCCGTCGGGGCAGGAAAACAGTTCACATGGGTCGACCGTGAGCATGATCTGATCGTGGTGCAAAGCCCCGGAACTTTTGATGGATCGTTCAGCCCTGCAACCGGGTTTGAAGCTGTAGAGCGGGTGCTTACCGCACTCGTATAACGGCGACCCGCGACGAAATCTTCGCGGTTTCGTCACGCCAGCTGGTCCGGGCATGAATAGAATCGGCGAACGATTCAGCAACAACCGATCGAATGTTTTCACTGTAAAACGCCTGTCGACGAGACGGATCTCCACTGCAATTACTGCGGTGGAGAGGTCGCACTGGAGTTGGCCGAGCGCAACGCCATGTTGTATCTGCTGCGTTGCACATCGTTTGCGGTCGCGGCAGGGATCAACTGCGCCGACTACATATCGACATTCACGCGGACTATGCGCCTGGGCGGGCCAGTTAGGCGAGGATTCAGATAAGTTTTCATCTCCTCAGAGGTGGTTTGAACCTCACCATGGGTCATGACGAGAGCGATATTTTGCTGGTCTTGGAGGATATTGATGTCTTCCAGAGGATTCTTGTCGACAACCAACAGGTCAGCATCTTTCCCACTCTCAACCGTGCCGACTCGATCAAGAATCGACAGTGCGTCTGCCGTGTTTCGCGTCCCTGCCACAATCGCGTCCATAGGCGTGAGTCCGCAATCGACAAATTCAGACAATTCGATCATCGCATCACCAGGGCCACCGTCGGTGCCGAGCGCAATTTTCGTACCCATCTTGTGCGCTTTTGAAACACCTTCGCGGTGAATGGGATAGGCGGCTTCCATGCGCTCTTTCGTCCAGGGCTGTTCAACCTTTGCGACTCTGCCGACGCTGGTTGTGAATAACGTCGGCACGAAATACAAGTCGGCACGAGTTATCGCTTCAAGCCCCTCATCATCGATGAGAGCACCATGGTGGATCATGTGCACTCGGGCATTGACAGCGAACTTGAGGCCTTCGTGCCCGTGTGCGTGCGCTGCCACCGGCATGTCGCGCATTCGGGCTTCGTCAACGAGTGCGGTCAATTCTTCTTCGGTGTAATCAGGCCAGTGAACTCGTTCGTGCTCCCATTGAAATCCGGCAGTCGCAGCCGTCTTGATCATGGTGCACCCAGCAGAAGCCAGCTCTCTAACCGCTTTTCGAATCTCCCACGGTCCGTCTGCGTGCCTTCCTCGAACGTGCCCGCCTGAAGCGTTGACAACGCCGGCCGTAATCTGAGTCGCACACCTATCGACATAGCCCTCATTTATAGCGTTGGTCAGCTCTACCGCCGGTGGGCCGCCGCCGATGCTTACGACCGTGGTCACCCCCGCTCCTAAAGATTGCCGCAGCGTGTTTATTGCATTGAAGCCAACCCGCAAATTGATACGAACATCGTTGGGTACGTCCTGATTTGGCGTCACATGAATATGTGAGTCGATAATTCCGGGAATTGTGAACTTGCCGCTTGCGTCGATCTGAGCCACGTCTGGAGCAAGCTGGACTTGATCCGAAGGCCCGACTTCGACGATTTTACGATCATGGATAACGATGGTCCCGTTCTTAATGGGGGCGGTCCCGGTGCCATCGATGATCGTTGATCCGACGATCGCTTGTTTTTTCAAGTTATTCGACTCCAAGTGCGTAAACAAAAAACCACCCTACCGCGTCAGTTGGGGCGGATGCGTCAAGAACGAAATAAATCGACTGTTACGAAAAATATTCGCGGGTGTCTGGGGCGGGAATTGCGCTGCCGCTGAACGATAGCTGGCGCCACATTTCGTAGAGCACCAGCGCAACGGCGTTCGAAAGGTTGATGCTGCGGTTCGCCGGCATCATTGGAATACTGATGCGGTTTTCAGGGGGGAACCCGGCAATGACTGCATCGGAAAGGCCCGTGCTTTCGGAGCCGAAAATCACCGTGTCACCATCTTGAAACTCGACCTGATCGTAAATGGTTGTACCGCCAACTGTAGTTACGAATGTTCGGGTCAGGTCGTTAGAGTCGAACAACGATTCGATCGACTTATGAACCATGACATCTGTGAGATCAGAATAGTCCAGTGATGCCCTGCGCAGTAGTTTTTCGATCAGGCTAAACCCCAGTGGCTCGACCAGATGCAACCGCGCACCCGTGTTCGCACACAACCGAATGATATTGCCGGTATTTTGCGGTATTTCGGGTGCGACTAACGCCACATTGAACGCCATGCGTTGCTTTTCTTCCTGTATCGACTCCATTGGTTGAGCTAAGTATTCAATAGCTTAAAACTTGAAGCCCGACGCGTCGCCGGGCTTCAGAACTGCTTTAGTCAGAATCGAAACCGTGGCGACGCCGTGGCAAAACCGTGACGCAGCCCGACTATCCGTTGGTCTTCTTCCACTCTTCGTACTCGGCCTTGCCTTCATCAGAGAACAGTTCACCTGGGTCGACCGTGAGCACGACCTGATCGTGGTGCAAAGCCCCGGAACATTTTACGGATCGTTGAGCCCTGCAACCGGGGTTGAAGCTGCTGAGCGGGTGCTGACCGCACTCGAATAACGTCGATCCGCTATTAAATCTTCGCGGTTTCGTCACCCGAAACGATTCGAGCATGAATAGAATCGGCAAATGATTCAGCAACAACCGATCGAATGTTTTCACTGTAAAACGCCTGTCGACGAGACGGATCTTGACTGCAATTACTGCGGTGGAGAGGTCGCACTGGAGCTGGCCGAGCGCAACGCCATGGCGTTTCTGCTGCGCTGCACATCGTTTGCGGTCGCGGTCGGAGGGGCATTGGCTGCCGTGCTGGTTGCGTTCTTCCTGGGCGGCTTTGTCGGTCACGAGAAGACGTTCTTACTGGCGTTCATACTCACAGCCGCCGTTGCCGGATTAATCTGGTTCGCTGCCGATTGGTTCATGCCCACAAAGTTCGAAGACTGATCGGCTCTTAAGAATCCCGGGATTAGCCCGGGGCTACATGCGCCCGATCTCCGTGTATTGTTCACGTTGTCACCAGACGTCCCTAATACCAATGGGACTCAGCGGCTTTCAGCGGGAGAACGTGCATGAAGATCAAGCAGATACGCGTCGTCAATCTGGATATTCCGCTGACGCCGCCGAAGTCGAAGCCGACCCGGCCCGCAGCCAACAAGGTTTCGGCGCGAAGAGCGCTCCCGATCAACTACTACCCGGAGTTTTCGACCGAGTTCGGGACGATGCCGGGTGCGAGCGCAGGTGATGTGTGGGTACAGGTGATCGCCGAGGACGGCACGTTCGGCCTCGGCGCTTGCGCCTATGGCGAGCCCGTGGCGGCGTTGATCGACTACCACTACGCGCCTCTGCTTGAAGGGCGAGACGCACTTGCTACGGAGTTCCTGAACGACCTGATGTGGCGTTCAGTGCAGAACTACGGGGCGAGCGGGCTGGCGACGGTCGCACGATCGGGCGTGGATATCGCCCTCTGGGATCTCAAAGGCAAGCTGCTCGACACCCCGGTCTACAGCCTTCTTGGCGGCCCGTGCAGGGACAAGATCCCGGTGTACGCGACCTCCGACGACTTGGACTGGTCGCAGGAGCTGGGATTCAAGGCATTCAAGATCAGTAACCCGGCGCACTACCGGATGGGGATTGAGGGCGTGAATATGGCCGAAGAACACATCGCAAACGCCCGAGAGCAGGTCGGCCCGGACGCGGAGCTAATGTACAACCCGGTCAGCTCATTCAACGTGGAGTTCGCCATAAGAGTCGCGGATCGAGTCCGACCTTACGGGCTTCGCTGGTTCGAGGAGCCGCTGATTTCAAGTGACCTCGAGGGCTACGTGGAGCTGAAGAAGGCGGTCAACTGGGTGCCGATCGCTACGGGCGAGCACCACCACGGTCGTCAGGCGTACCGGCAACTCGTGGAGCGGCGGGCCGTAGACATCCTGCAACCGGACATGAAGTGGTCTGGCGGACTTACCGAAGTGGTGAAGATCTACACGATCGCCGAGTCCGCCGGGCTAATCACGGTCCCGCACACGTCAGCGGGAACGCCGTGGGGGCAGCATTTCGCCATTTCGATGCCGGAGTCGCCGATAGCCGAGTACTGGATGGGCAGTGATCCGGGAGTCCCGCTGGACGAGGTATGCCCGATTCCCGGGATGCCGATGCCGAAGGACGGATACGTGACGCCGTCCGATGCTCCCGGGTTTGGCATGGAAATCAAGTCGGAATGGATCGGTCCGTGGGATCACACAGCGGCGGCCAGGGCTCGGGGCATCGCATAGCCCCGGTCGACGACGGCCTATACAGGGTTCGCCGGAATTAGTCTCCGACGGCGTCGAACACCGTCCGCCAGTCGCCATCGACCGGCCACGTCAGCTGGCTGGCGATGTTGTCATGCGGCCGAAAATCGATCTTGACGTCTTCTACCCGCTCGCCTATGACTTCGATGTCGTCCAGCGTAAGCCTGCGTAGCTCCATGGCGTAACGCAGGTAGCCAACCTGGTCCAGTCGATAGCCCATCGCCTGCAACCCGATCACGTCCGCAGCGATACTATGCGCTGAAGCCAGTGTGATCCGGGAGTCGATGGGATCACCACTGACCGGGCCGTTGCCCTGCATGCCTTCGGTGCCGTCAAGGACCGTGAGATCGGGAGCAACATGCTGCGCCATCTTGGCGAGGGTGAGGTTGATCGCCTTGCTGCCCCGATGGATCTTCTGCTTTTCGGAGCGGCCGGCCAGTGTGCCGACCAGGATGTTCTTGAGCCCGAGCGTGACCACGACGTCGTTATGTGTCTTGGTTCGTGTCACGGAGACGACGTACGCCTCCGACATCGTGCGTGACATGTTGAGGTACTGAATATTGAGCTTGTCATCAAAAGAGGCAACCTCCACGGTCTCATCCGTATTGAGATCGAGCCACGTGATATTGAACTCGCCGGCGAGAGGGCGGTATCCGTAGTTATCAAACCCGTCGTCTGCAGTTCCGATGGCCGGTCCGGCAGCGATAGTGAACTCGTTGACGCCTTTATCCTTCAGAAAGGTCAGCGTTGACCGCACGGCGTCTACTGGAGTCGCGCTCAGCTGGTTAAGGGTTGAAACGAAGTTGGGCTTGATCAAGACCGGCCGGTCTGGAATCTGGACCTGATCTGATATGAGGGCCAGTGCCTCGGGAACGGTGCTAGTTCGGTCAGACCCGCTAACGAGACTTACCTTGATCTTGCCGTCAGCCATGTTCGTATTACTCCCATTGAATCCTGGATCATCCCGGTCAGCACATGCTCTAGTTTCTGGTTACTAAAGTGATGTTACGGCATATCAGAGACTGACCACTCGGACTTGCCCACGGGACGCTCTCGCCAAATAATGCGCTGTAAATAAATCTAGTATCGGAGCATATGGATGACCGACGGGACACAGGGCGGCAAACGCATTCTAGTGACGGGTATGAGCGGACTGATCGGCGGCATGGTCGGTCGGTCGTTGGCGCAGAAAAACTACGTACGTGCCTTAAACCGCCAGGATGTTGACGGAGTGGACTGCGTGCGGGCGGACATATCTGATCTGGACGCCATCCGTCCAGCGTTTGAGGGCATCGATACCGTCGTGCACATGGCCGCATATCTGGGACCAGAGTTCTCAGGCCAGGTGTCCGGAAATCTTATCGGCGCCTACAACGTGTTTGAAGCAGCGCGTGAGGCGGGCGTTAAACGCGTCATATTTGGTAGTTCCGGCGCCACGCAGATGCAGTACGAGGTGGACGAGCCGGTAAAGGCGATGGTGGAGGCGCGCTGGGATGATGTGCCTTCACCTCGGCCAATCCTCACTCCGCAGGACCCGCCGCGGCCCAACGGCATATACGGCGCCACAAAATTATGGGGCGAGGCCCTCGGCCGCTACTACTCCGATGCGCACGGCATGTCAGTGATATGCGTCCGAATTGGGCGGGTGGTCAACGAAGACTGGCCGTACGATGCCCGGCACGCGGCGGTGTATTGCAGTCATCGCGACGTCATTCAGATGATCGAGAAATGTGTATCTGCTCCTGAATCTGTTCGCTTTGACCTGTTTTATGCGGTCTCCAACAACCGCGGCCGTTATCGCGATATCGACCACTCAAGGGTAGTCATCGGATTCGTGCCAGAGGATGGAATCCCCGACTGGCCCATGGAGCGTCCCGGATAGAGCAGTAAAATTCCGCACCTCTGTCCAGACATTGGAACTCATCGGAACGCGCATAAGTTCTCTCGTGAGTTGTGGGGAGTGTGTCTCTAGTATTTGTCGTCGCTGCGCTATGAAACGGATATCGTTATGGAAGGCGATCCCGAACGAA
>CAUZKS010000072.1:0-8553 GCA_963580625.1 Dehalococcoidia bacterium
TCGGCCCGTGAAATTTGTGAGCGGACAGACTCATCATGTCTACATCAAGTTCGTTGACGTCCAGACTCAACCATCCCGCCGCCTGCACTGCGTCCGTGTGGACGACGATATCGCGGCCCATCGCTTGCGCTTTCCGGTGGGTGCGCCGTGCGATATCTGCGATGTCCTGGACCGTGCCGATTTCGTTGTTCGCGTACATCACGCTAACGAGGATCGTGTCCTCACGAATGGCTTCTTCGACAACCCCCGGATCCACCACTCCGGAGCTACCGACCGGCAGGTATGTAACCTCGTAACCGGCCTCGACGAGCTCCTCGCACGAGTGGATTATGGCGTGATGCTCGATCGCGGTCGTGATGACGTGCTTACCGCCCGGCTTCAACGCGGTTGCCACGCCCTTGATGGCGGAGTTATCTGATTCCGTGCCGCCGCTCGTAAAAACCACTTCCCGTGTGCGGCTTCCGAGAACCGCGGCGACCTTCTCCCGCGCTTCATCCACGGCGTTTCGGGCCTCCTGCGCGAAGGCGTACGGGCTGTTCGGGTTGCCAAACACATCCGAAAAGAACGGCATCATCGCCTCCAGCGCCTCTTTGCGCAGGGGCGTTGTGGCTGCGTGATCCAGATATATCGGTTTCTCGTTCGTCAAATGCGCCCGTTGGAGAGTTCTGGAGATGAGGTAATCGCCCGTGGGTCATCGGGTTCTGGAGGATACCGGGCGAACCAACGACATTCGAGATCTGTAGATCCGTTGTTTCCCCGGTTACCTTGCCGCTTGCCGATTTCCCAAAGCTACATAGATTCTACATCCGCATCGTGCCCCGTAAGGCAGCTGTTAGAAGTAGGGACGACTCGCAAGATGCGACGTCAGCCCGTTCAAAGCGATTCAACGTGTCCGCGAGTAAGGGACAAATTGACCCTGTTCGCACCTGAAATCGGTTGGCCCGCGGTCGAGGCGTGGGCTAAGATACTCCGGTTGCGCGGGCATCTCGTCATCTCAGCGATCCGTTGGGCAGTGGAAGGTCGTAGTCCTCATGTACAACTATGGCCGTACTTCTCAACATCGATAGGGGTTCCGGGAGAGTAAATCTCACGATCCAGTAATCCCAATACGTCACAGGAAGAAGGCTCCAGACCTACATGATCCGGCTCGAACATATGTCGAAGTCTTACGGCGATTACCCAGCCGTGATCGACGTGTCCGCGCACATCCAACAGGGAGAAGTTGTCGGTTTTCTCGGGCCGAACGGCGCGGGGAAAACGACGACCATGCGGGTACTCACAGGCTTCACCCCTCCAACCGAGGGAACCGCGGCGATCGCCGGTTACGACGTCGTTTCTCACTCATTGGACGCTCGACGCCACATCGGATACCTCCCCGAGTCCGTGCCGCTTTATCTGGACATGACCGTGATGGACTACCTGCGGTACATGGGTCAGCTTCGAGGCATGAACCGAAAGTGGATCGATGAAAGGCTTCCACTCATCATCGATACTGTTCGTCTTGGCGAATACCAGAACGCGCTTGTCGGCAAGTTGTCCAAGGGGTACCGGCAGCGAGTCGGCATCGCCCAGGCGATCATCCACGAGCCGGACGTTCTGATCCTCGACGAGCCAACAATCGGTATCGATCCCATTCAAGTGGTCGAAACCCGCTCCCTCATCAGCGAACTGGGCGGCGACCACACATTGATTTTGAGTTCACACATCCTTCCGGAAATTAGTGCAATTTGCCGCAGGGTGCTGGTGATTCACGAGGGCCGTATAGTCGCAGACGACGACCCCGAGAACCTCTCGGACCGCCTCCAACATGCCGAACGCATCGAGGTGAGCCTCCGAGGAACCGAGTCCAGCGAGGCCATCACCGCCATCCGGAAACTCCAGCACGTGGTTGACGTCCGCAGAGACAGCCGCCCGATGCAGGACCGGATGGCGGAACAGGGCGTGGTTGCTCTGGTTATTGACGCGAAACCAGACGAGGGCGCTGCCGAAGATGTGGCGAGAACCATCGTCGATTCAGGCTGGGGCCTTGTTAACCTGCACCCACTTCCGATGACTCTGGAAGAGATCTTCCTTCAGTTGACCACGGAAGAAGAGGCATAAGCCTGATTCCGTCAAACCCCTCGATCTTGCAATCTGGTAACTCTGGCCGGGCCATAGCCGGGCCGGAAACCGAGAACACATTTGCGTAATATTCAAACTATCGCTTGGAAAGAGCTAAAGACGTACTTCGCGTCGCCGATGGCGTACGTGGTTGCGGCGTCCTTCCTTGCAATTACAGGCTTCTTCTTCGTCGCTTCGGTCTCTGACCCCTTTTCGGAGGCCAGCATCCGGGGCTACATCGCAGGCGCCATCTTTTTCATGGTGTTCCTGTCCCCCGCATTGACGATGCGCCTCCTCGCAGAGGAGCAGAAACTCGGGACCCTTGAGCTTCTCATGACCTCCCCGATCCGGGAGTGGGAGATCGTGATAGGCAAATTCATCGCAGCGTTCGTGATGCTGGCGTTGATGGTTGCGGGGACCTTCTACTTCGTCGTCGTACTCGCCTGGTACGGGGACCCGGACATCGGCCCGATACTCACCGGGTATCTGGGCGTCCTTCTTTACGGCGGGGCGACCCTGGCGATCGGACTCATGGCATCAGCGCTTTCCAGCAACCAGCTGGTGAGCCTGGTCGTAGGAGCTGGACTACTTACCGGGCTCACCGTCAGCAACTTCATCGCTGACCGGCTGACCGGCGCGGCTCAAGAGGTCGTCTCGAACTTCCAACTGGGAAGTTCGTTTTCAGTATTTGACACATCAAGTTTCGGAGTGGTTGAAGGCGGACACTTCGCCGACTTCGCCCGCGGGATCATCTCGGTAACAGACATCGCCTACTACGTATCGATCACGGCGGTGTTCCTGTTCATAACCGTGGTACTCCTGGAATCGAGAAGGTGGCGCTAGAGCACCATGGCTAACCAGGACCCGGAAGCCGAACGCGCGCGGCGCATTTCATCCCGGCCGGATGAGACGCGCCCGCGAACATCGATAATCGATTCCATCCGCGACAACCTGACCTCGGTCAAGTACATGTTGATCGTGGCCGGCATAGGCGCGTTCTTCGTCGGCGTGTTGATCTTCATCTTTATTCGTGACCTGGAGTCGACCGGTCGCTGGACCATGGTCATCGGCCTTGCCCTCATCGGCGTGGTCGGAATCGTATCGTGGCGCCGGGTCGCCCGGGCCGTATTCGGGCGTAGGGGCAGATACGGAGTCAACACGCTCATAGTCGTTGTCGCGTTCATCACACTGTTGACGCTCGGAAACTTTACGCTGTGGTGGCTCAGCGACCAGGACAACCCGCCGGGTTGGCTGCGGACCGATGTCACATCGAACCAACAGTTCGGGCTCTCGGAACAAACTGTTCAGTTGCTGAGCGAGCTAAGCGATCCGATACAGGCGACCGTCTTCCTGCAAATCGATACCGCCGAGGGCGCGGCAGCTTGGCGTGACACACAGGACCTTCTATCTGAATTCTCACGACGCGCTGCAGACGACTTTCACTTCCAGTTGATCGACCCTGTTCTTCAGCCAAACGTCGCCGCCGATTTCGGGGTCACACAGACGCCTGCAATCGCGATCGAAGCCACCGATTCAAGGCGCACCGATATCATTGTCGGGGGCAATCCCAGAAACGGCCCGGACATCTTTGACGAACAGGGAATTACCACGGCAATGCTTGTGGTGAACCAGATCCGTCAGAAACAGGTGTTCTTCATCTCCGGCCACGGGGAACGGGACATCACGTCCGCCGAGGGCGACGACGAAGGTTACGTTCAGGCTGCGTTGTCGTTGATCAGGGACAACTACCGTGTCTCGACAGCGACATTGATCGACCTTCTCCCACAGATCTTCAGCAACAGTAAAGACGACTTCCCGGCAGCGCTGATATTCGCAGGTCCCCAAAGTGGGCTTGTCAGCGCATCCGGAGAGTTGCGTGACGAGACCGACATTCTTCGGCAGTACATGCTGAGGGGTGGGAGCGTGATCTTCCTGTTTGAACCCGATCCCGATCCTTCGTATGGGGATCTAATGGGCGAGTTCGGGGTAGCCCTCGGCACCGGGCATCTGGTGGACCAGACAAGTTTCGTCGCGCCGGAAACCAACTTTCTGCAGATCACACGTTCAAACCGCCAGTTTGACCCGCCGCACCCGATCACCGAACCGATCGACGTTATTTACATGCCGGGTGCAACCTTCATTGGAAGGACCATTACCGATGACACCATTCCACGAACGGCCACCGGCGAGCCACACCTGATTCTGACCGGCCTCGCTACTACCACGCTGAACAGTTGGGAAGAACTCGGCGACTTGGACTCGTTCGATATCGACGAAGACCGGCCCGGTCCATTCACGGTAGCCGTCGCCGTCGAAGCGCTAGCGCCTATCGGATTCACTCCCCAGATCGTTGATGGGGAGTTGGTGCGGACGAACATCGTGGTCATAGGCGATACAGACTTCGCAAGCGACCGCTACTTCTCGTCCGCCAAAAACGGAGACTTCCTCGTCAACGCGGTCAACTGGGCGGTTCGTGACTTTGAACTGATCTCAATCCGCTCTAAAACCAAAGCGTTCAGAGAGCTGGTACTGACCAGGTCTGAGCGTGACTTCGTGAGATGGTCCGGTTGGCTGTTGATGCCGTCGTTGATCGGCGCCATCGGCGTCTGGTCCTGGTGGCGGAGGCGCTAAACATTGAACCTCCGCTTACTGCTCGTCCTGCTGATACTGGTTTCGCTTTCTTCGATCGTCGTGACGTTCATCGTCACCGATCAATCCATCGACCGCGTATCCGGCGGACCGCCTTTCTTCTATACGATTCCAGAGACCGACATTGTCAGGTTAGATATCGACTCCCCAACCGGTGTGATGGGGTTTGAGCTGGACCAGAAGAACAATTACTGGATCTTCGCCGGTGACGAGACGATGCCCGTCGATCGCCAGCGATGGAACGGTATCACCACACTCCTGGGTGGGCCCCGATCACAGAGAGAACTGGAATCGTCTTTCGGAGACCCGAGTCTTTATGGACTTGAAACGCCAGACACCAGTGTGACCATCGGACTTAAAGACGGATCATTCGTCCGTCTGTTCCTCGGGGATGAAACGCCTGACCGGTCCGGTAACTACGCACGGATCGAGGGGTTTCCACAACTCGTTCTGGTCAGCTCGGCATGGGGCGAAGTCCTGAACGGATTGATCGCAGACCCGCCGATCCCGCAATGGCGTTTCGACCTGAATGTCGCCGACGTTACCGAAGTCGTGTTCCTTGTTGAAAACGAGGTTGTCGGGGCGCTTGCGCTCAACATAGATACGGACATCTGGCACGTCTGCAACCTTCCCCTGAAAGGGGATGCGGTTTGCGACGGAGACCAGGACATCGAGCCATCCGTCGTCCTGGACCAACTGAACTTTCTCGCTGATCCTCAATTTATCGGGGTCAAAGAAGTCGGAGATACAACCGACGACGTGCAGGCTGAATATGGAATAAATGACGAGTCCCCGTACGTCACCGTGCGTTTTGAAGTGGAGATCCAAGAGGGGTTGCGGCAGGCGAACCAGATATCGATCACCCTCGGCGATCTGACGGAAGACGGCAAAGGGATGTACGCCCTCGCCAATGAGCAACCGGACGTAGTCGTGGTCGATGCCGAGTGGGGCCAGACGATAAGGGAATTCTTTGACCTTCCGGCGGCGCTGGCAGCGGAAGAGCCCGCCGCATCCGCACCGGCCCGATAGCTGCCCGCTTTCCGCTCCATATCGGACTTCGTACCAATCTGGGTTTCGGATTACCCGTAATCCAGGGCAATCCGTTCCAGCCTCCCGTATCTTATTGATCAATCTTGTGTAGGTTTGGCATGCTGTGATAGGAACTCCGAAATTGTTTCCATTTCAAGATCTCATGCCCTGCACTCAGAGCAGATAATGACGCATTAATGCGGAGGAACACGGAATGAATGCCGAGATCCTGGCTGTAGGCCACGAGTTGCTAATGGGCGAGATAGTCGACACGAACTCGTCATACATCGCCCAACAGCTCTCAGGGACCGGCATAACCGTCCGGTGGATGTCCCACATCGGCGACAACATCGATCACCTTTCCGACGCGTTCAAGCGCGGCCTGGAACGGTCTGACGTGGTGATCTCCACCG
Source organism: Dehalococcoidia bacterium (assembly GCA_963580625.1). Lineage (GTDB taxonomy): Bacteria > Chloroflexota > Dehalococcoidia > Lucifugimonadales > Lucifugimonadaceae. The sequence continues at coordinate 6,192 of CAUZKS010000072.1, forward strand.
GGGGACTTGGTCCGACATCTGACGACCTGACCCGCGAAGCCGTCTCCAACGCCGTCGGTGAAGACATGAAGGTGGACCCAGACATCCTGTCTTGGCTCGAGGGCGTGTTCGCCAGGCGCGGCATGGAGATGCCGCCCACCAATATAAAGCAGGCCACGCTGATCCCTTCCGCCATGAGCATCCCCAACCCAAACGGCACAGCGCCCGGTTGGTGGGTGGAGAAAGACGGCAAACACATCGTCATAATGCCCGGCCCACCCCGTGAGTTAAAAGAAGTCTGGGAAGCAACGGTGGGGCCAAGATTCGGCGAGATCTCGGGGAGTGGCGTAACTGCAACACGCACCCTGAAGACCCACGGCCTGTCTGAAGGCGGCATCGACGAAATTCTGTCTGATCTGTTCGGGCAGGAGAACCCTTACCTCGGAATCTACGCACACGCAGAAGGCATCCACCTCAGGATGATCGGTCGTGGGCCTGATCAGAAAGCCGCCGAAAAGATCATCGAACCGGTCGAGGCAGAGATACGCCGGCTCATCGGGGATTCGATCTGGGGAACCGACGATGACACCCCGGCGGGCCGTGCAGCCTCGATCTTGATCGACCGTAAACAGACGCTGGCGGTGGTTGAGGGCGCAAGCTCAGGGGCCCTGGCCTCGATGCTCCATGTGCTGCCGGAACGGGAAGCTTTCTTCAGGGGATCGCTCGTGCCCGGTTCCGGGCCGGTCCACGCCGGACATGAGCCCGCGACCATCGACCCTGACGGCGCACTGACCCTGGCGCAGCTAGCGCGGGACACCTTGACGGCGGATGTGGGGGTTTCGGTAACGCCCGTGAACCTGAACGACGGTAACGTCTACATCGGCATGGTGTCTGATTCCGGGACGCACGTAGCGCAGGGCCGCTTCCCGCGCCGGAATCCGCAGTGGGTGATCCAAAGGTCTGCCACAACGGCGATCGTCCAGTTGCTGGCGGCGCTATCCGCAGACCAGATCTAAATCCCGGCGTTCCGCCTCCGGACATAAGACGCCTCCGCTCATGCCCCTGTGTTCCCGCGGGCGTGTTATTCCTGAATCAGTAATCAGCGCTATCATGTCGACATTGGGAAAGGCTGCAGACAGCTATCACGGAGGCTCCGGATGACACAGACGAAGCAGTACGGAAGCGGCGCTGACGCCACGATCTCGATCGACCAGGGCGCCGATCTGTTCGTGGAATCGATGCTGGCGAACGATGTCGACTACCTGTTCATCAACTCAGGAACAGACACATTCCCGATCCAGGAGAGCCTCGCCAAGTACATCGATCGCGGCCAGATCGTCCCGGAGACCATCCTCTGTCTCGACGAAAAAATGGGCATGGCCGCCGCCCACGGATACTTCATGGTTTCCGGCAAGCCGCAGGTACTGCTCGTACACGTGGACGCCGGAACGCAGGCCGTTGGCGGCGCCGTCCACAACGCCCAGCGAGGACGTGCGGGAATCGTGTTCTGCGCCGGTCGCGCACCTTACACTTTTGAAGGGGAGTTGCCGGGCGGAAAGAATATGAGCATCCACTGGATCCAGGAGCAGATAGACCAGGGCGGTGGCGTTCGTGGGTTCACGAAATGGGACTACGAAGTCAGGCGTCCGGAAAACCTTCAACAGATCATGCAGCGGGCGTTCCAGGTCGCCAGTACAGAACCGGCGGGGCTGGTTTACGTAACGCTGCCCCGCGAAGTCCTGATGGCGCCGATGGAGACGGCAACCATCCCGGCGGCTTCCCGACACTCCCGTGCGACAACACCCCAGGCAGACCCGGAAGTGCTGTCTGAGGCTGCGTCCATACTTGCGGCTGCTCAGCGCCCCCTGATCATCACGGCGCAGTCTGGTCGGCACGAGGACGTGGTGCCCCACATGACCGAGCTCGCCGAGTTGATCGGCGCGCCGGTGATCACGGAACGCGTCCGGCTCAGCTTCCCGAGCGACCATCCAATGGCCGCACCCACCGCGCTCGAGGCCGACTACATCCGCAATGCCGACGCCATTCTGGTGGTCGATTCCGACATCCCCTGGATTCCAGCGAACGCCCGGCCATCTCCGGACGCCGCGGTCGTATGGATCGACCAGGATCCGGTCAAAGACTCCATCCCGCTCTGGACATTCCCGGCGGACATACTTATGGAGGCGGACTCCTCCAAGGCGATCCCTGCATTGGTATTTGAGGTCCGGGAACAGATGACCGCAGCCCAGTCGCATGCAGCAGAAGAACGAGCGGCTAGCACCGGGGCTGCCCACGCATCGATAGTTTCCAGGCGACGAGATCAGTCGGAAAGTCTCGCCACCGAGTTTCCGATCGTTCCCGACTGGCTCTCGTACTGCATCGG
>CAUZKS010000073.1:0-8444 GCA_963580625.1 Dehalococcoidia bacterium
CGAAACGCAAGGGGTCCGTCTGCATCCATTTCCGAACGGATTTCTGATTCGATTCCGTCCGGAGCCATGTATCTGGCTGGCTCATCTCCGGAAGATATCCCGCAGAACACGCAGCCGTCGCGTAATGGGTATTTGTGTTCCGACGTGCCCGAACTCAATTAACCTCGACCCCGACCCCGAGTTCCCGGAGAGCGTCTTGTCCGAGGCCGTGCGGCGCCGCGGTTTCTGTAGTCCGGGGCTTCTATATACCGCTCGCTCACCATCAGACCGTCACGTAGTCGGGACATTATCGAAGTCGAGAACGAGGCTCCTCTCGGGTCCCCATCGTCCTGATCCGGGTCTGTGAGTTTCACCTGACTAGTGATTACCGTGGGAAGAGCTGAGTTGTAGCGATGAACGATGATCTGATATAGCTTTTCCTCTGCCCACGCCGTGGAGCTGTGAGCGCCGAGGTCGTCCAGGATCAGAAGCTCCGAGTTTCTTATCTGCTCGAACAATTTGTCGTAACTGACGCGGCTGTCCGGGTTAAACGCCTGTCTGAAATCGTCCAGTAGATCGGGCACGATCGCGAACGTTACAGGGAGCCTGAGGGATCTCCGTAACCCGGCAATGGCGATCGCAAGGTGTGTCTTGCCTGCGCCGGTCGGGCCGGCAAGGTACAGCCAGCGGTCCGGGTGTTGAGCGAAAGCCTTTGCCGTGCCGAGCGCATCTTTTACGACCGCTTGTTGTGTGCGTGTTGCTCCGGCTCCGCCTTTGGGATCGAAAGAATCAAAGGTCATTGATTCAAGCATCCGCGCCGGGATGTTCCTTACGGGGGATTTCAGGCCGCTTGAGGGCGCCGTGATTTCGCGCACGGTTGATAGTTCTGGGTCCAGGAGGCGTGTGCGCATACGGTCGCTAAGTGATCCGCGTTCCATACCGGAAGTCACGACGGTAGGGCGACGAGAGTTGTACCGGCTCGTCAGGATCTGGTCCATCTTTTCTTCGGCCCAGGCCGTCATGCTTCCGGCGCCAAGATCATCGAGTATCAGCAACGGCGCGTTCATGACCTGCTGGAATAACCCTTCATGTTCCGACCGATCGCCTGTTTCTCCGCTCGAAAAATTAGAGGGGCGCAGTTGGTCAAGCAGTTGGGTCGCGGATATGAAAAATACGGGCTTGCCGTCTTCAACGCATCGGTTTGCGACGGCGGCGGCGAGGTGCGTCTTGCCTGAGCCGGACGGACCGAGGATGACCAGCCAGCCCTCCGGGTTTTCCGAATAAGCCCTTGCAGCCTCTAGCGCGGGGCCGTACGTGGCTGGGTCAGCAAAACCGTCGCGCCCCTGTGCGAGGGCGGTGTCGAACCGTAACCGTTCAAGCGGCCCCAGGTTCGCGTATCGTTTCAGCCGTTCGCCCTGGCGATCGTTCCAGCTTTGTTCCTGGCATTCACACGGCGCCATCTTGCCGAATCCGGGACTGCCCATAGGCTCCCCGACGCGAACCCAGCGCACGTCGTCGCAGATATCGCATCGGGGCTGTCCGTCAGCGGTTGCCCCTGGCGCGCTGGGCAGCGAGGTAACGTTCGAGGTACTCGTCTGAGCGAGTCTGGTCAGGATCCGATCCAGGCTTTCCATCCTGCCTGCCTTCATCCGCCCATCCTCTAAGGACGGCGGCCACATAGTTCCAGCTTCTGGCGTTGGCCCGCGCAGCCGTGGTTATGGCTTCACGGATCCATTGTTCCGGGTAAGTGTCCAGGGCGTCACGCAACGTGTCTGCCACCGCCGGCGTCAACGTCCCGATGTTGTGCTCGTAATCAGCGAAGACGGACGGCTGTGAGCCTGCATCCGCGGGCGCCGGGTACGTCTCGCCGGTGCCAGAGGGAGCATCCCTGTTCCACTCCGGAAACGACGATTCAACGGCCCTTACGACGGCATCCGAATTCAGAAAATAGAGCGTTTCGTCGGCGTCACGCTGAACTGCCAGCAGCGTACCACGACGCATCGCTTTTTCCAGTGCTTTTGCCACTCGTTCTTCAAGTTGCGGGCCAGATGCGTGGAGCATCGCCGCCGTTGTGCGGTCTGAGAGCAGGTCTTCGGCCCGGATCGAGGCCGGAAATAACCGGCGTTGGTGCAGGAACCAGATGGTCCTGAGCGTCACCTTCAACTCGTCGAGATCGTTGATATCTTCTAGCAGGCTGGACAGCAGGGGATTCGGGACGGGGGTGGACTTGTATCCGGCGGGGAATCCGGGCGCGCTCTTACGCGAATTTCCACTTCCAGCTCGATGTTTGGGATCGCTCATCAGGGACTATGTCCGGGAGTCGGCGAGCCGCCTGGCGTCGTCCTGGAAGCTGCCCCATTCGTCCCTTACCGCAAGTTCTACGCTTCCGGTTGGGCCGTTGCGATGCTTGGCGATGACCAGTTCCGCCAGCCCCCGCGGGTAGATGAGTCCGGGATTTTCACGCACCCATTCATCTTCGGTGGTGAACTTTTCTTCGCGGTGGATGAAAATCACGACGTCCGCATCTTGCTCGATAGACCCACTTTCACGCAGGTCGGAGAGCATCGGACGGTGTGACTGGCGGTGCTCAATCGCACGACTCAACTGGGACAGTGCGAGTACAGGCACGTGCAGGTCACGCGCCATGCCCTTGATGGATCGCGATATCTCACTGACCTCTTGCGCCCGGTTGTTTTCGCTGCGCCGGCTATTGCCCCTGATTAGCTGCATATAGTCGATAACTATGAAGTCCAATCCGTGCTCCATCTGCAGGCGACGCGCCTTGGAGCGCATCTCCGCGACGGACTGGATAGGAGTGTCGTCTATGTAGATCGAAAGGTCAGATAGCACACCGACAGAGTCCACCACCTGCGCCTGTTCCGCATCACTCAGGAGTCGCATACGCAGGTTATGCATGTTTACGCGTGCTTCAGCAGAAAGGAGCCTCAGGGCGATCTGCTCCTTGCCCATCTCGAGCGAGAAAATGCCGACCGTCGCGCCTGAACCAATCCCAACTCCGGCTGCGGAGTTCCGGGCGATGTTCAACCCGAGCATGCTCTTGCCAACACTGGGCCGGGCGGCAAGCACGATCATGTCAGACCGGCTCATCCCGCCGAGAAGGTCATCGAGATCTTTAAAGCCGGTCCCGATGGGTCGGCCTTCGATGCCATCTAGATCTGTTAGCGGGGATGTCTGCTCAAGGAACGGGTCAAGCGATTCGCTCAGTGGCACAAAGTCCCGGGTCGGGGCGCTGGCCCGGATCTGGAACAGGGCGTCTTCTGCACGGCTCAGCGCCGCGTCGACGTCCGCGTCCTCCTCGTAACCGATCTCTGAAATATCTGAAGCGGCGCGGATGAGCTTGCGCATGGTGGACGTGCGCTGGACGATCCGGCCGTAGAACTCAACGTGCCGCGAGGTCGGCAGGATCTCGACAAGGTGGCCGAGGTACGCGGTGCCGCCCACATCGGCCAGCCTCTCAGTGCGCTCAAGTTCGTGGGCCACCGAGATCTGGTCGATCGCCTCTTGGCGTTGGAACAGCTCAAAACAGGCTTCGTAACACCAGCGATTCCGCTCCCGGTAGAAGTCGTCCGGATCGAGGAACGATGTCACTCGCGTCAACGCTTCGTTGTCTACGAGTAAGGAGCCGATTACGGCCTCTTCAGACTCTATGTCGTGGGGGGGAAGTCTGTCCGCCTGCAATTTGGGTTATTCCTCTTTGGTGCTTTCCGCGTCGTCTCCGGAATCGTCATCACCTTCTTCGTCCTCGCCGCGTTCCTTGGCCTCGCGTGCAAGCCGGCGGGACTCAAATTCTTCAAGCAGCGACATTTCACCGGTGCCATCACCGCCCACGCCCTCAACCATAGCTGCTTCCATCGCCGCCGCCTCTGCGCCGCCGTCAACGGATACCACGTTCAAAACGACCTGGCCATCTACGCCTTCAAAATAGTGGATCGGAACGAGGTATTCGCCAAGCATGCGGACCGGGGTCTCAAAGCGAATTCCACGCCGGTCTACGGCCACATTTGAAATCTCGGTCAGTTTCTCGGCCAGCATGGTGCTCGTGACTGACCCGTAAAGTCGGCCTCTGGGTCCTGAGCGAACGAGAATCTCGACAGGCTCTTCGGCGAGTTTCGAGGCGACTTCTCGCCATTCTTCCGCTTCTTTGACACGGCGGACTTCGGCGTCTCGTCTCAGGCTCTCGACTCTTTTCAACTCGCCCGCTGTTGCCATCGTGGCAAGTTCACGGGGCAGGAGGAAGTTTCGAGCGTAACCGTTCTTCACGTCCTTGATATCGCCCGCGCGAGCGTTCGGCGGGACATCCTGCAAGAAAATGACTTTCATCTAGTCCTCCATGCCTCCTGAACTCGTGGTCCTCAAGGAAGGCTGAATCAGGTGTGACCCGGCGGCGGAAGGTCCGGAGCGCGGTCTGTCACCTGGATGCTGCGACTCAATTGTCGGGTCACGAACCCGTTAATCGGGCTGTCCGACGGGAGACGAACAAGGATCATAGACCCGGGGCCGCTTCTGGCACAACGGGCAGAAGGCAGATTCGTCGAACGACTGAGACGAGCGTAGGACTAGCGACGGTCGTCCTTTTCCTGAGCGAGCGCCAACAAAGCGGACCTGAGATTAATACCGAGAGGGCGCATCCACCGTCCCGGTATTAATCTCAACCGCGATTAGAGTTAGCCGATAACGCCGGCCGCTCGCAACTCGGAAATCTTCTCACCGCTCATGCCAAGGAGGTCGCCCATGATCTCTTCGTTGTGCTGACCGATGGTAGGTGTTGAGCCGACCGGCACGTCGCTCCTGCTGAATTTCACGATCTTACCGGTGACGTGGATCTTGCCTGCGACCGGGTCGTCAACCTCTACGAGCACCTCACGTTCCTTGAGGTGCTCGCTCATGGCGGCGCGCGGAATGTCGTTTACGGGTGCGCACGGTATCGAGGCAGCATTGAGCGTCTTTTCGGCTTCATCCATGGATCGCTCGCCGAACCAAGCGATCAGCGCCGCCTCAATTTCTCCACTTTCCTCAGCGCGTCCGGTCCGGTCCTGCCAGCGCGGGTCCTCTTTCCACTCTGGGTGGCCAACGGTGTCGGCCAGCCGAGGGAAGATGTTGTCGCTCGACGCGCCGGCCAGATACACGTGTCCGTCGGTGGTCTTGTAAGAGTTCGTCACGCCATCACCGTTGCCCTGGCGTTCCGGGACGATCCCCGCTCCAAGGAATGCAGTGAGCGGGATTTCACACGTGGTGAACCCGGTGTCAGCGAGACAGACATCGATAGCCTGTCCCTCGCCGGAGAATTGTCTCTCGTACAGCGCTCCAAGTGCGCCGATGGTCGCGTGCAAAGACGTGATTCGGTCGATCAGCGGGAACGGTTGGACCGTCGGATCGCCCTCTGGCGGTCCGGTCAGGGACATCAGCCCGCTCATCGCCTGGCCGATGGTATCGAATCCGACGCGGTCCCTGAAAGGGCCGTACTGGCCGTATGCTGATACGTTGACCATCACGATCCGTTTGTTCAGCTTTTTCAGGTCCTCGTACCCGAAACCCATCTTTGCGATGGTTCCGGGGCGGAAGTTTTGGATCAGGACATCGGAGACCTTGACGAGATCACGGAGGACCTCTTTGCCCTCCTCGGTCCGGAGGTTTATCGAGAGACTCCGTTTACCGGAGTTGTACTGAACCCAGTAGGCCGACTGGCCGCGGACTCTCGGGCCGTTGGAGCGACTCTCATCGCCTTTGATGGCTTCAACTTTGATCACATCCGCGCCAAGTCGGGCGAACATCAGTCCGCAACGTGGACCCGCCTGGTAGCGGCCCAGATCGAGTACTCGAACGCCGTCCAGCGCGCCTTTTGCCTGAGTTCCGTTGCCGTTGGTCATCGATTTCCCTCCAGAGGACTGTCCGCTCGGGTGCGGCGTGGCTCTGCCTTTAGATTCAGATCGTGAGTGCGCCGATCATACATTCGGCGCAAAACCTTAGCCCGTGCCCTTGCGGTCGATGAAGGATGCAAAGCCTTCAAGTACCGGGGTCGGGGCCAGTTTCTCTTTCTGTTCGTCGAGCTCTTCCTCGAACTGCGCCCGCCAGCTTCGGCCGATGTTGCCGTCGATAAGGCGTTTGGCACCCTGCACCATACGCTGGTCGTTCTTTGCGATGTCCTGGGCGATCTCTAGGGCTTTTGTAAGCACCTGATCCTGCGGGACAAGATGGTTCAAGAGTCCGGCAGCCAGTGCCTCGTCCGGCTCGACCACACGACCCGTGAGCAGGTACTCGCGGGCCATCGGCAACCCAACGATCGTCGGCAGAAGCCAGGTATTGTTGATGCGGCCGTAGGTGACCGCCAGGAATCGGAAACGGGTCTTATCGCAGCCGACCCGGATGTCGAAAGATGTCGAAAGCACGCCGCCGCCGCCGTAGCAGAGGCCGTTCAGCGCGCCGATACGCGGCTTTCGGCCGGTGGCGAAGCGCCATGAATGTTCGGAGAAGTTGCTGGAGGGCGGGGGAACGTCCTGTTCCGCAAGCCGGGCCATCTCTTTGATGTCCGCTCCGGCCGAAAAAGCGCGGTCGCCCGCTCCGGTGACGACGATTACCGATGTCTCGTCGTCTTCGTCAAGTTTGTCCATCGTGGCGTACAGCTCGGTGAAAAGCTGGCGACTGAGGGCGTTCATGGCGTGCGGTCGGTTGAGCGTTACGATGGCGACTGAGCCGTCGTGTTCGAGCAGAATGGGTTTCTCGTCAGACAAGTCTGAGTGGCTCCTCTGTGGTTGGTGAATTTGGCAATTCGCCCGGTTCGGCCGCTCCAGTGGATGGGCCGGCGCGCGATGTGGTGACTCTGGAGGCCCGATTATGTATCGGCGCATGAGGCGGGTCAACGCGGGAATCCTTTTGCCGGAGGCTCCATCGTCCGGTATCCTCATAGCCCGCCAGCACATTCAAATTCACGGGGTCTGATTCGGCCCCCCACCCCAGCCGGAGGCTCACAGTGCCGTTCGACCCCATTTCCAAGGCTCCGATCTCAGAGATGGCGGTCACGCCGAACCTGGTCGACCGGGACGAAGCAGCCAAGGGCTTCGAGTGGACCGACATGTACTCGGAACTGGACTGGCTGCCGGACGGCGGCCTGAACAAGGCGTACGAGGCGATCGACCGGCATGTAGCGCACGGCCACGGCGACAAGGTGGCGATGATCTGGGCCGGCAAAAACGGCGAGGAAGAGATCTACACCTTCTCAGAAATGAAGGCCCAGACAAATCGGTGGGCAAACGTCGTGACGGACCTGGGACTGGAACGCGGCGACCGAGTTTTCATCTTCATGGACCGCCTGCCGGAGCTTTACTTCGCGTTCTTTGGAACGCTGAAAGCTGGCGGCGTCGTCGGCCCGCTGTTCTCGGCATTTGGCCCCGAACCCGTCCGCGACCGGCTGCAAGACTCCGGCGCATTGATCTTCCTGACCCAGCCGGAACTGCGTGAGAAGATCGCCGGAATTCTCCCGGAATGCCCGGACATCAAACACATCATCGTCGTCAACAAGGACAGTCGATCGAGCGACTACCTGGCCGACAGCGACCTGTCTTATGAAGAGCTGATGTTGGACGCATCGGATGACTTCGGGATCGTCTCCACGTCGATGTACGACTACTCGATCATGCACTACACCTCCGGCACTACAGGGAAGCCAAAGGGAGCGGTGCACCGCCACCTGGCCGCCGTACAGCAGTACGCTACCGGCAAGTGGGCGCTTGATCTGCATTTCGACGACATCTACTTCTGCACCGCAGATCCGGGTTGGGTCACTGGAACTTCGTACGGGATGATGGCGCCGTGGACGAACGGCGTGACAAACTTGATCTATGAAGGCGGGTTCAGCGCCAATAACTGGTACGACACGATCGACAAGTACAAGGTCACCGTTTGGTACACCGCACCTACCGCCATCCGCATGCTGATGCGTGCCGGAGAGGAACCGGTCAAGAACCACGACCTGTCGTCGTTGCGCTTCATCGCATCGGTCGGAGAGCCGCTCAACCCAGAGGCGGTCGTCTGGGGCAACGAGATGTTCAACCAGGCCATCCACGACAACTGGTGGCAGACCGAGACGGGCGCAATCATGTGCGCCAACTACGCCTCGATGGAAGTCCGCCCCGGCTCTATGGGCAAGCCAATCCCCGGCATCGAGATGGGCATCCTGGACGCCGAGTACAACCCGCTACCGGCCGGAGAAGACGGCCTCCTCGCAGTCAAGCCCGGCTGGCCCTCCCAGTTCCACGCTTACTGGAACAACTCGGAGATGTACAACTCCAAGTACAAGAAAGGCTGGTACATCACCGGCGACCAGGCGCAGATGGACGAGGATGGCTACTTCTGGTTTCAGGGCCGATCCGACGATGTGATCAACACCGCCGGACACCTGGTTGGACCATTTGAGGTGGAGAGCGCTCTTATTGAGCATCCGGACGTCG